>JAEYOU010000363.1 GCA_023411405.1 Pseudomonadota bacterium
GCCCCGGCGCGCCCTCGCGGCGCGGTCGCCACCCCGCGGGTGGCGCGCGCGGTCGCCGTCCTCGTGGTGCTCGTCGTCTCGAAGTACCTCTACCTCGCGAGCCTCACCAGCTACTACACGTTCTTCCTCATCGAGCGGTTCGGCGTCTCGAAGCGCGACGCACAGCTCCACCTGTTCCTCTTCCTCGGCGCGGTGGCGCTGGGGACGCTCGCGGGCGGCCCGATCGGCGATCGGATCGGCCGGAAGTACGTCATCTGGGTCTCGATCCTCGGGGTCCTCCCGTTCACCCTGCTCATGCCGTACGCGAGCCTGGGGTGGACCGCGGTCCTGAGCGTCGTGATCGGCGTCGTCCTCTCGTCCGCGTTCTCCGCCATCGTCGTGTACGCGCAGGAGCTCATGCCGGGCCGGGTCGGCACCGTCGCGGGCCTCTTCTTCGGCCTCTCCTTCGGGGTGGGGGGCCTCGGCGCCGCGCTCCTCGGCCTCGTGGCGGACGCGCGCGGCGTCGAGTTCGTGTACCGCGTCTGCGCGTTCCTGCCGGCCCTCGGGCTCCTCACCGCCTTCCTGCCCGACGTCGAGGGCAAGCCGATCCCGCCCGCCGTCGCGCCGGCGCCGGGCGCCGAGACGTGAGCGGCGCGCCGGGGCGCCGCCGCTACTCGCCCAGCGCCTGCGGATCGAGCCGCTCGAGGCGTCGCCGGACGAAGCTCGCGTCGACGGTGACCCGCTTCCCGCGCCGCTCGGGCGCCTCGAAGAGCAGGTCGGCCATGACCGCCTCGACCACCGCGCGGAGCCCGCGCGCCCCGGCGCTGCGCTCGACCGAGGCGCGGACGATGTCGCGCAGGGCGCCCTCGCTGAAGGAGAGCTCGACGCCGTCGGCGGCGAGGAGCTCCTTCACCTCGCGGACGACCGCGTCGGGCGGCCCGGTGAGGACCTCGAGGAGCTCGTCCTGCGAGAGCTCCTCGAGCTGGACCACCACCGGGAGCCGGCCGAGGAACTCGGCCAGCATGCCGTAGTCGAGGAGGTCCTTGGTGCGGAGCGCGCGCCGCGCGGTCCGCGCCGCGTCGCGGGCGCCGAACCCCAGCCCGCGCCCTTCGGCCGCGTACGCGTGCAGGTCGGAGAAGGTCCCGGCGCAGACGAACAGGATGTCGGTCGTGTCCACCGTGACGGTCTCCTGGCGCGGCCAGTGCTGGCCGCCGGCGACCGGGACCTGCACCTCGCGCCCTTCGAGGAGCTTGAGCAGGGCCTGCTGCACCCCTTCGCCACCGATGTCGCGCGCGCCGCCGCCGGTCCGGGGACCGTGCGTGCGGCGGGCGATCTTGTCCACCTCGTCCACGAAGATGATGCCCCGCTGGGCGTCGTCGACCGAGTGGGTGGCGCGCCCGAGGAGCTCGGAGACCATCGCCTCGACGTCCTTGCCGTAGTAGCCCGCCTCGGTGAACTCGGTGGCGTCGGCGACGTGGAAGGGGACGTTCAGGATCTCCGCCAGCGTGCGGGCGAGGTGCGTCTTTCCGGAGCCCGTGGGCCCGACCAGGAGGACGTTGGACTTCCGCACCGGCGGCGCCCCGCGCCGCGTGCGGCGGAGCGCGATGCGCTTCTGGTGATTGTAGGCGGCGACGGAGAGCGCACGTTTGGCCCGGTCCTGGCCGATGACGTAACGCGAGAGCCGCTCGTGGATCTGTCGCGGCGTGAGGACGAGTCCGGGGTCGTCCGGGCGGGCGGAGGGCTTCACCAGGGAACGGTCATCCCGCCCCGGGGCTTGCGCAAGGGGGCGCGGATCGCTCGGCGGAGCGAGCGGCCGCTCACCCTGCCGCGAGCGTCCAGCCGGCGAGCTTGTAGAGCAGCCGCGCGCCCACGTTCCCGTCCCACTCGTCCGCGCCGCCGGGATCGGGCGCGACCTCGACCAGGTCGAAGCCGACGATCCGCCGCCCGCTCCGCACCACGGCGGCCAGGAGATAGGCCGCCTCCTGGAAGGAGAGGCCTCCCGGCACCGGCGTTCCGGTGTGCGGGCAGAGCGAGGGATCGAGCGCGTCGATGTCGAAGGAGACGTAGACGTCCTTCGGCAGCGGGTCGAGGATCCTTCGGGCCTGCACCGCCCAGCTCTCGCCCTCGAACCGCGCCCGCGCGAGCACGGCGTCGTGGTGCTGGACGATGCGGCCGTCGGAGCCGGCCGCGTAGGCGTGCTCCTCCTCGGAGAGGTCGCGGAGGCCGACCTGGACGAACCGGGAGATCTCGGGGAGCCGCTCGGCGGCGTTGTACATCACCGAGGCGTGGCTGTACGTGAACCCCTCGTACGCGACCCGCAGGTCTGCGTGCGCGTCGAGGTGGAGGACGCCCATCCCCGGGAAGCGCCGGGCGTGCGCGGCGAGGCTGCCGAGCGCGACCGAGTGGTCGCCGCCGACCACCCCCGCGCGCTTTCCACCCCGGAGGGCGCCGGCGACCCGCTCCTCCACCCAGGCGTTCACGCGCCCGCACGCCTCGTTCACCTCGGCGGCCGCGCGGACGAGGGCGGGGTCGCCGCCCGTGCCGCCCTTCGCGATCACGGGCGCGGCCGCGGCGCGCGCGGTCCGGCCGAGGCGCTCGATCTCCTCGGGCGCTGCGACGAGGTGAATGCCCTTCTCGTAGGGCCGCCCGGTCTCGACGTCGAAGAGGTCCACCTGCCGGCTCGCGCCGAGGATCGCCTCGGGCCCGCGTGAGGTTCCGCCGCCGTACGAGGTGGTGGCCTCGAAGGGGACGGGGACGAGGACGAGCGCGGCGTCGGACTCGGAGTGGGGGAGGCCGAAGATGCCGGAGCCCGGGAGGGCGGCGGCGGAGGGATCGAAGGGCATCGGGTTCCTATAGGGCCGATCGGCGCGTGGGGACAAGTAGCGGATGCTGGGTGGGGGACCCGCGCGAAGCGCGGGGGAGGGGCAGCGCCCCTCCACGCTGGGTGCCGCGCAAGCCGCCGTTCCTCAATCGCCGCGGACCTGGCGGCGCGGCGCGGCGGGACCCAGCGCAGCGGGGGTGGGGCCCCAGGAGCTCGGCTCCTGGGGCGGGGGCGCAGCCCCCGTGCGATGGATCTGCACGAGCCCCACGCTGCCGTCGTCCGCGGGCTTGAAGGCGACGTCGGCGAGCTTGGCCTGGCGGTACACGTCGAGCATCCGCTCCTGACCGAGCTTCCAGACCGACATCATGGTGCAGAGCGTCGAGTGCCCGCATGCGTCCTCGCCGTCGAGGCACACGTTGAGCGCGACGGGGCCCTCCACCGCCTCGATCACGTCGAGGAAGCTCACCTCGGCGGAGCTCCGGGCCAGCGCGTAGCCGCCGTGCGGCCCGCGCGAGGAGCGGACCAGGCCAGCGTCCACGAGCGTCTTCAGGATCTTCGCGAGGAAGTCCTCCGGAACGTCCATCTGCCGGGCGATCTCCCGGAACGGGACCACGGAGCCGGGCGCGACGGACGCGAGATAGATCATCGCGCGCAGGCCGTAATCGATCTTTCGCGAGATGCGGAGGACGTGCTGCATGAGGTTCACGAAAGGGTCGGGTGCCGCCGTGCCAGGACGGAGGCCCCCATCCCGGTAGGCACTCGCTCCCGACTCGATTACCTTAACACGCTCGAGGTGCGCATTTCATGGACCGGAGCGGCCCCACCGACGGCGGACGGATCGACCTCCATTCTCACAGCCGCGCCTCCGACGGTCAGTACGCGGCCGCCGAGGTCGCGGCGCGCGCGGCGCAGGCGGGCGTGGGGGTGTGGGCGCTCTCGGACCACGACACGGTGGCCGGTCTCCTGCCCGCCGCGGCGGCGGCGGACGAGCACGGCCTCCGGTTCGTCCCCGGCATCGAGCTGTCGGCCTTCCTGGACCGGCGCGAGATCCACCTGCTCGGCCACTTCGTGGATCCGGAGCACGCCGGCCTGAAGCGGTTCGAGGACGAGCTGGCGCTCCACCGGCGCGAGCGGATGCACGCGATCGTCGAGCGGCTGGGCGCGCTGGGCATCCGCGTCCGGGTGGCGGACATCGAGAAGTTCGGGGACGGCAAGACCATCGGCCGCCCGCACGTGGCCCGCGCCATCCTCGAGGCGGGCGCGGTCGCGAGCGTGAAGGAGGCGTTCGACCGGTTCCTGGGCGAGGGCCAGGCGGCCTACGTCCAGCGGTTCCGGCTCGAGCTCGCGGACGCGGTCGAGCTCGTGCGCGGGGCGGGCGGTACGGTGACGGTCGCCCACCCCGGCGTCTCGCGCCTCGAGCGGGGCGACCTCGCCCGGCTCGCGGCCGCGGGCGTCTCCGGCGTCGAGACCCATCACCCCGATCACAACCCGTCCGTCCGCGAGAAGTACCTCCGCCTCGCGGACGAGCTCGGGATGGTGCCGACCGCGGGGAGCGACTACCACGGCGAGGCGGTCAACGACCGCCAGCTCGGGCAGGTCACGATGCAGCCCGAGGACCTCGCGCGGCTGGAGGCCACGCGGCCGTAGCTGCCGTGAGTCTCGGCCTGTGAAGAGTCCGCGCGCCCTGAGCCTGTCGAAGGGCGAACGATCTCGGTGCTCGTTGCAGAGCGGCCCTCTCGTCTCTCGTACGCCTCGCCTTGGGGCGCGTCGCCGTGGGCGTCCGCCAGGGCCTTTTCCGCTCACCCTGAGCGTAGCAGCCGCGCAGCGGCTGCGGAGTCGAAGGGCGCGCTCGCCGACCAGGTAGAGCCGCGGCGCCGGCAGGCGAGTTGTAGGACGCGCGCGAAGTCGGGTGATCCCGCGGGCGCGCCGCCGAAACTCGGCGCCCACCTCCGCGCTTCGCGCGGGTGGGCGCCTCAAACATCGGCGGCGCGCTCATGCTGCCCATTCCGCGCGCGGGCCGCGGTGATTCCCCTCGCGGCGCCGCGGATGGTCGGCTCGCCGCGTCGGGCCCTGCCGGCCGCCTGGGGGCGTTGCTTGGGGCGGCTCGGCTGCGGGTCCGGGAGAGCATCGACCCTCTCCGGCCCCGCTCGAGAGCGATCCCTTCACCGCTCGTGCTTCGACAGGCTCAGCACGAGCGGACATGCAACGCCCACTCGCGCTGACTCTCGTCCGCCCACGAAACCGCCCCAGGGCGCAGCCGGCCTCCGCCGACGGTCCGGCGCCGGAGGCCGGATCCGCCGTTCGGCGCCTCGCACCCACGAGGATGCAGCGACTACGCACCCGCCGAAATGATGGCCCGCGCCCCCTCCGGATCCCGCTTGCACTCGAGCAGCGCCGACAGGATGAGAGGCGCGACGATCGTGGCGTCCGACTCGATCACGAACATCGGCGTCTCCGGGGTGAGCTTGTCCCAGGTGATCTTCTCGTTCGGGGTCGCGCCGGAGTAGCTGCCGAAGGACGTCGTCGAGTCGGAGATCTGGCAGAAGTAGGCCCACGGCTTCACCGGCTGCCCCAGGTCGTGCTTGATGGACGGCACGACGCAGATCGGGAAGTCGCCGGCGATGCCGCCGCCGATCTGGAAGAAGCCGACGCCGGGGCCGGCCGAGAGCTCCGGGTACCGGGCGTAGAGGTCGACCATGTACTCGACGCCCGACTTCGCGGCGCGCGCGTCGCACTCGCCGGTGCGGACGTAGGACGCGAAGATGTTCCCGAAGGTCGAGTCCTCGTAGCCGGGCACCACGATCGGCAGGCGCGCGCGGGCTGCGGCGAGGAGCCAGGACTCCTCCGGGTCGCCCTGCTGGAGCTCGGGCGGGAGCGAGAGGACGAGCTCGTAGAAGTACTCGTGCCAGAAGCGGCGCTCGCCCGCGGCGCTCGCGCGCTTCCACATGGGGACGATGATCTTCTCCACCGCCCGGAACGCCTCGTCCTCGGGGATGCTGGTGTCCGTCACCCGCCGCATCCGCTGCTCGAGGATCCGGGCGTCGTCCTGGCGGGTGTGGTAGCGCCAGTCCGGGAAGTCCTTGTAGTGGTGGTGCGCCACGAGCCGGAAGAGCGACTCCTCGAGGTTCGCGCCGGTGACCGAGAGCCCGTGCACGAGCCCCGCGCGGATGGCGGGCGCGAGCGTGATGCCGAGCTGCGCGGACGACATCGCCCCCGCCACCGCCCAGAACATGCGGCCGCCGCCCTCGACGTGGCGCCAGTAGGCGAGGAGCGCCTCCCGCGTCGCGCGGGCGTTGAAGTTCCGGTAGTTGCGGAGGACGAAGGAGAGGATCGGGTGGGAGGCGGACATGGTCAGTGGTCAGTTAATCCGGAACTGACGGCTGCAACCGACAAACTGAAGACTGACAGCTGCCGACTGACGACCGATCTCACCCGACCCAGACCCGCGCGTTCCGGAACAGCCGCATCCAGGGGCCGTCCTCCTTCCAGCCCGCCGGACGCCACGAGAGCTGGACCGCGCGGAAGACGCGCTCCGGGTGTGGCATCAGGATCGTCACGCGGCCGTCGGGCGTCGTGACCGCGGTGATCCCGCCGGGCGATCCGTTCGGGTTCTCGGGGTACCGCTCGGCGGGCCGGCCGTGGTGGTCGACGTACCGCGCCGCGACGAGGCCGCGCGACCGGAGCGCCTCGAGCTGCGCGGGGCCCGCGAACTCGGCGCGCCCCTCGCCGTGCGCCACCGCGATCGGGAGCCTCGAGCCCGCCATCCCGCGCAGGAGGATCGACGGGCTCTCCAGGACCTCGACGAGCGAGAGCCGCGCCTCGAACTGCTCGGAGCGGTTCCGCACGAACCGCGGCCAGTCGCCGGCCCCGGGGATGAGCTCGTGCAGGTTCGAGAGCATCTGGCAGCCGTTGCAGACGCCGAGCGCGAAGGCGTCGGCCCGGGCGAGGAACCGCGCCAGCGCGTCGCGCGCCCGGGCGTTGAAGAGGATCGACTTCGCCCACCCCTCGCCCGCGCCGAGCACGTCGCCGTAGGAGAACCCGCCGCAGGCGGCGAGGCCGCGGAACCCGTCGAGCGACGTCCGCCCTCCGAGCAGGTCGCTCATGTGCACGTCCACCGCCTCGAACCCGGCGCGATCGAACGCGGCAGCCATCTCGAGCTGGCCGTTGACGCCCTGCTCGCGCAGGATCGCCACGCGCGGGCGGGTGCCGCGATTCACGAAGGGTGCAGCGACGTCTTCGTCGAGGTCGAACGTGAGGTGGGCGTGCAGGCCGGGGTCCGCGGGGTCGCAGCGGCCGGCCTGCTCCTCGTCGGCGCAGCCCGGGTCGTCCCGGAGCGCCTGCAGGGCGTGCGTGGTCTCCGACCAGATCCCCCGGAGCTCGGCGCGCGCCGCCTCGAAGAGCGTCTCGCGGCCGCGCCGGAGCACGATCCGCTCGCCCGGCGCCGGCCGGCCGATCCGGTGGATGCAGTCGGCGAGCCCGGCGGCGCGGAGCGCGATCTCGGCGCGCGCGGCGTCGCCGGCCCGGACCTGGAGGACCGCGCCGAGCTCCTCGGTGAAGAGGATCGCGCGGGCGTCGCCGGGGAGCGGCCCGAGGTCCACGTCGAGGCCGGTGCCCGCGGCGAAGGCCATCTCGCAGAGCGTCGCGAGGAGGCCGCCGTCGGAGCGATCGTGGTACGCGAGCAGGAGGCCCGCCGCGTTGAGGGCCTGGACGCCGCCGAAGAACGCGCGGAGCAGGGCGGGGTCGTCGAGGTCGGGCGGCGTCGCGCCGAGGCGGCCGTACACCTGCGCGAGCGCCGAGCCGCCGAGGCGGTGCTGCCCGCGGCCCAGGTCCACGAGGAGGAGCTCGGTCTCGCCCGCGTCGGTGCGGAGCTGCGGCGTGAGGGTCCGGCGCACGTCGGTCACGGGCGCGAAGGCGGTCACGACGAGCGAGAGCGGCGCCGTCACCGCCCGGCGCTCCCCCGCCTCCTCCCAGACCGTCTTCATGGACATCGAGTCCTTGCCCACCGGGATCGCGATCCCGAGCGCCGGGCAGAGCTCCTCGCCGACGGCCCGCACGGCGTCGTACAGCCGCGCGTCCTCGCCGGGGTGGCCGGCGGCCGCCATCCAGTTGGCCGAGAGCTTCACGTCGCCGAGGCGGGCGATCGGGGCGGAGGCGATGTTCGTGATCGCCTCGGCCACCGCGAGCCGCGCCGACGCGGCGGCGTCGAGGAGCGCGACCGGCGTCCGCTCGCCCATCGCCATCGCCTCGCCGGTGGTGACGTCGTAGCTCGTGGCGGTCACGGCGGCGTCGGCGACCGGGACCTGCCACGGCCCGACCATCTGGTCGCGCGCGACGAGGCCGGTGACCGTGCGGTCGCCGATGGTGACGAGGAAGGTCTTGTCGGCGACCGCCGGGAGGCGCAGCACGCGCCGGATCGCCTCGCCCAGCTCGACGGGGCCGAGGTCGAACGGCGCCAGCGCCGGGCCGACGCGCTGGGCACGGCGCACCATGCGCGGCGGCTTCCCGAGGAGGACCGAGAGCGGCATGTCGATGGGCCGGCCGCCGAGGAGCGCGTCGTCGAGCACGAGCCGGCCGTCGTCCGAGGCGGTGCCCACCACCGCGAACGGGCACCGCTCGCGGACGCACAGCGCGCGGAACCGCTCGAGCCGCTCCGGCGCGATCGCGAGCACGTAGCGCTCCTGCGCCTCGTTGCACCAGAGCTCGAGCGGCGAGAGGCCGGGCTCGTCGGTGGGGATGGCGCGGAGCTGGAAGCGGGCGCCCCGGCCGGCGTCGTGCACGAGCTCGGGGAGGGCGTTGGAGAGGCCGCCCGCCCCGACGTCGTGGATGGAGACGATGGGGTTCTCGGCCCCGAGCGCCCAGCAGCGGTCGATCACCTCCTGACAGCGCCGCTGCATCTCGGGGTTGTCGCGCTGCACCGAGGCGAAGTCGAGGTCCTCGTGCGAGGCGCCCGACGACATCGAGGACGCCGCGCCGCCGCCCAGGCCGATGAGCATGGCCGGGCCGCCCAGCACGACGATCGCCGCGCCGGGGCCGAAGACCTCCTTCCGCACGTGCTCCGCGCGGACGTTGCCGTAGCCGCCGGCGATCATGATCGGCTTGTGGTAGCCGCGCACCTCGCGCCCGCCCGGGCCGAGGACGTCGAGCTCGAAGGTCCGGAAGTAGCCGGCGAGGTTGGGCCGGCCGAACTCGTTGTTGAAGGCGGCGCCGCCGAGCGGGCCGTCGGTCATGATCTCCAGGGCCGAGGCGATCCGGTCGGGCTTGCCGTGGTCGACCTCCCAGGGCCGGAGGAGGCCCGGGAGGCGCAGGTCACTGACGGTGAATCCGGTGAGGCCGGCCTTGGGCTTCGCCCCGCGGCCGGTCGCCCCCTCGTCGCGGATCTCGCCGCCCGAGCCGGTGGCGGCGCCGGGGAAGGGCGAGATGGCCGTCGGGTGGTTGTGCGTCTCCACCTTCATGAGGAGGTGGACCGGCTCGCGGTGCGCCCGGTAGACGCCGGTCTCCGGGTCCGGGAAGAAGCGGCCCGCCGCCGGGCCCTCCACGACGGCGGCGTTGTCCTTGTACGCCGAGAGCACGCCGCCCGGGCTCGCCTCGGTCGAGCGCCGGATCATCTGGAACAGGGACCGCGGCTCCTTCACGCCGTCGACGGTGAACTCCGCGTTGAACACCTTGTGCCGGCAGTGCTCGCTGTTCGCCTGCGCGAACATCATCAGCTCGACGTCGGAGGGGTTCCGGCGCAGCGCGCCGAAGCTCTCGACGAGGTAGTCGATCTCGTCCGGCGAGAGCGCGAGCCCCATCTCCTGGTTGGCCCGGACCAGCGCCTCCCGGCCGGCGCCGAGCACGTCCACGGTCCGGAGCGGGCGCGGCGCGTCGTGCGAGAAGAGCCGGGTCGCGTCCCGCGCGTCGTCGAGCACCGACTCGGTCATCCGGTCGTGCAGCGCCGCCCGGAGCGCGGCGGGGTCGTGCACCTCGCCGGTGACCGTGTACGCGATGCCCCGCTCGATCCGGCGCACCCCCTGCGCGCCGAGCCCGCAGATCCGCGCGATGTCGGTGGCCTTCGTGGACCAGGGCGAGAGGGTGCCCAGGCGCGGGACGACGATCAGGCGGAGGAGGTGGGGGTCGCGCGGCCCCTCCGCTCGCTCCGGCCCAGCCTGCTTCGCCTCGCCGTGCTCGCCCGGCGTGCGCGGCCCGTACTGGAGCAGCCGCTCGAGCACGGCGCGCTCGGCGTCGTCGAGCGGGCCCTCGAGCTCCACGAAGTGAACGAAGTCGGCCGCGAGCGCGGTGACGCCGGGGTTGCGGGCCTGGAGACGGCGGAGCCGCCGGGCGAGGCGGGCGGGGGTCAGGGCCGGGGCGCCGGCCAGCTCGATCGTGGGCACGGGGCGGATCCTGCCCCGCCGAACCAAATCATGCCAACGAATCGTGGTGATGGTAGGTATCAGAGACGCTAATGCAACCGCTCGAGACCGACCAGCTCCTCGCGTTCGTCACGGTGGCCCGGGAGCGCGGCTTCTCCCGGGCGGCGCGGCGCCTGGGGCGCACGCAGTCGGCCGTGAGCCAGGCGGTGGCGCGGCTGGAGGCGGAGCTGGACGTGCGGCTGTTCGTGCGGAGCGGCCGGACGACCGAGCTCTCCGCGGCGGGCCGGGCGCTGCTCGAGCGCGCGGAGCGGATCCTGGACGAGATGGACCGCGCGCGGGAGGGGCTCGCCGCCCTCCACGCGCTCGAGGCGGGGCTCCTTGTGGTGGGGACCAGCGACACGCTCGCCTACTACGTCCTGCCGCCGATCCTGGCCGCCTTCCGCGACCGGCACCCCGGGGTCGAGCTCCGGCTCGACAACCGCCCCTCGCCGGCCACCGCGGAGCGGGTGGTCGAGCGCGCGGTGGACGTCGGGGTGGTGACG
>JAEYOU010000219.1 GCA_023411405.1 Pseudomonadota bacterium
GCCCGCCCCCGACGACGACGACCTTGCCCACCGTCTGCGGCCCCGACGACCGGCCGCGCGCGATCCGGGCGCGGAGGGCGTGCAGCTCGTGCGGCGCGAGGAGCTCGGCGTGGGTCTGGGGCAGCGCCCCCTCGCGGCGCCGCGCGTAGCCGCGCTCGAGCAGCGCGAGCACGGCGCGCATCACCTCGAGGTCCGAGGCCGGGCAGCGGTCCACGAGCTCCTGGAACCGGCGCGGGGTCGCGAGGAGCGCCACCACCTCCTCGGTGATCGGGTGCAGGCCCGGCGGGATCTCGCTCGAGTCCACGGCCAGCTCGACCGTGTCGCCGGGCTGCGGCAGCGCGGGGACGAGCCGGGCCGCCTCGTCGGCCTGGCGGAGCCCCTCGAGCATCAGCTCCTCGACGCGCCTGTCGATCCGCTCGGCGACGTCGGCGAGCTGCCCCGGGACGAACGCGAACTGGCCGTCGCGGCGGGTGAGGAGCCGGAACAGCGCCTTCTCGCCGCCGACGGCGCCGAGGGTGGCGTCGAGGACCTTCCCGTCCTTGAGCGCGATCACCGCGCGCTCGCCCTCGCGCTCCACCGCGAGCCGGCCGGTCTTCCGGTTCACCGAGAGGATCTGCAGGAGATCGACGAGCGGGATCTGGGCGAGGTTGCCCTCGATCTCGCGGCTCTCGCCCGAGACCGCCCGCGCCGCCTCCACGCGCCGGAACACCTGCTCGATGCGGGCGAGCACCTCGTCCTGGTTGAACGGCTTGCGGAGGTAGGTCCCGAGCCGGGCGCGGTCGGCGTCCACCGCCTCGCCGGTGAGGATCACCGGGATCCGCTCGGTGCGCGGGTTGGTCCGGAGGATGCGGACGAAGGTGCGGGCGTCGAGGAGCGGAGAGCGCTCGTCGAAGATCACGAGGTCCGGGAACCGGAGGATCGCGATCTGCAGCGCGCGCGAGCCGTCGCGCGCCGCGTGGACCTGGTAGCCGCGCTGCCGCAGCGCCGGCGCCAACGTGCGGACCGTGCTCGGGTCGGGGTCGGCGAAGAGGACTTTCCGGACGGGAGGCATCGGGGACCCGCGCTACAGCGGCTGGAGGTCGTAGAGGGCCTGGAGCTTCCCGACGAGCGCGTCGACGAGCGGCACGTCGGAGGTGTGGAACACGCGGCCGTTCGGGCCGGCGAGGAGCCCGTACGCGGAGTGCTCGGACATGAAGAGGATGAACTCGTGCTCCGCGAGCCGCTTGTCGCCGTCGAGGTAGACCTCGGTGAGGAGCGGGTGGTGCGCCGGCTCCGAGCCCGGGCCGACGCCGCGCGCGCCGAGGAGGTAGACCCGCATCGCCTGGTCGGAGGCGCGGGCGAGCCCGTCGGCAGGGGGGAGCACCTCGCGCAGCGGCGAGGCGCCGAGCGGCCCGGAGACGCCGACGTAGAGGTGCCCGCGCGCGCGGGGGTCCCGCGCCACCTCGCGGAGCGTCTCGCGCTGGGCGGTGGCGACGAAGTCCGGGTCGCCCTCGACGCGCGCCGAGGGCGAGGTGTCGGGCAGGGGGACGCCGGAGAGGAGCACGTCGGCGAGCTCCCAGAACGCCGACGGCTCGAGGTCGTCGAGGTGGAGCCGGCGCAGGAGGGAGCCGCGCTGCTCCTCGATGCGGTCCTTCGCCCCGTGCAGCAGCTCGTCGAAGTCCTCCCCGTCCTTCGGGAACGTGGCCGCCCCCATCGACAGGAGCACCGGGGCGCGCTCCTCGAGCTCGCGCACCGCCGGCGCGCGCCGGATCTCCTCGAACGCGCGCCGCTGGAACATGAGCGCGCCGAAGTAGTCGGTCTCCGGGAGGAGGACGTAGTACTCGCTCTCCGAGACCTTCGCGAGGATGTCCGCGTCGCGCGAGACCCGCGTCACCGCCGCCACCACGTCGCGCACCATGCGCCGGAACGGCTCGCGCCCGGCTTCCTTGCGCACCAGCTCGGCGTTGTCGATGGAGAGGACGAGCAGCGAGAAGGCGCGCCCGTAGCGGCGCGCCTTGTAGAACTCCTTGCCCGCGTAGTCGACGAAGTAGGCGAGGTTGTACGCGCCCGTGTCGCGGTCGCGCAGGCCGATCCGCTCGAGCGTCTGGAACCGGCGCGCGTTCTTCACCGCGATGGCGGCGAAGTCGGCGATGGTCACCGCCGCGGCGTGGTCGTCCGGGCCGAACCGCCCGCGCGCCCGGTCCGAGACGAAGGCCATCCCGAGCAGCTCCTCCTCGGCGAGGAGCGCGACCACGAACGAGCCGCCGGTCCCGCCGAACGGGTCGAGCCGCAGCGCGCCCGTGCGCAGCATCGAGGCCCACTCGCGCGCGCGCGGATCGACGAGCGGCGGGAGCGCCGTCCGATCGACGACGCCGCGGTAGCTCTTCAGGACGAGCTGGCCCTTCTCGTCGAGGAGCCAGAGCGCGGCGCCCTGCGCGTCGGTCACGCGCGCGAGGATCGAGAGGACGAGGTCCTGGAGCTTCTCGACGTCGAGCGTGGAGAGGATCTGGAGCCCCTGGCGGTAGAGCGCCTGGGAGCGGGCGAACTCGAGGTTCTCGGAGAGGAGCTGCGAGTGCTCGCGGCGGAGGCGGACGCGCTGGAGGACGCGGTCCGCCACCTCGGCGAGCTCGCCGCGATCGACGGGCTTCGTGAGGAACTCGGCGCAGCCGGCCTTCATGGCCTCGACGGCGAGCCGCACGTCCTCGTGGCCCGTGACCACGACCGCCTCGACCTCGGGGTCGCGCTTCTTCGCCTCGCGGACCAGCGCCACGCCGTCCATGCCGGGCATGACGACGTCGGTGACGAGGAGGTCGAAGTGGTCCTGGGCGAGGAGCTGCAGCGCCTCCTCGGCCGAGCCGGCCGTCCGGGTGGCGTGGCCGGCCGAGGAGAGGACCTCCCGGAACAGCTCCTGGAAGAACGGCTCGTCGTCGACGACGAGGATGCGCCCGGTCGCCATGTCAGGGCTCTCCAGGCTGCGCAGGGGTCATCCACACGCGGCGCATCATAGCGCGCGTCCGCCCGGCGTTCGACACGCCCGTTGGCGGCGGGCCGGCCGTGGGGCAGATGTGGGTGCGGGCCGCGCCAGGAGGGGCCTGCGACGCGCGAAAGCGGCGCCCGGCGGGCTCCTCGCGTAGGCTCTCCTCGTATGGATCTCGTGCCGCTCCTCCAGGCGCTCGTGGCGATCGACTCGACCTCGAGCCGCTCCAACCTGCCCGTCCTGGACCTCCTCGAGCGAGAGGCGCGGGCCGCCGGGTTCGACACCCGGCGCGCGACGTGGCGCGACGCCGCCGGCGTGGAGAAGGCGAACCTCGTCTGCCGGCGCGGACCGGAGACCGCCGGCGGGCTCGCGCTCGTCGGCCACACCGACTGCGTGCCGTTCGACGAGGACTGGAAGGAGGCGCTCGCCGGCGAGGTGCGCGACGGACGGCTCTACGGCCGCGGCGCCGCGGACACGAAGGCGTTCCTCGCCGCCGCGCTGCTCGCCGTCGCGAAGCCACGGCCGATCCACCACCCGCTCGTGCTCGTCTTCACCGCCGACGAGGAGGTCGGCTGCCTCGGCTCGAAGCAGCTCCTCGCCGAGGGGCGCGTCCACCCGCGCCACGCGATCGTGGGCGAGCCGACGAGCCTCGTGCCCGTGCGCGCGCACAAGGGCTACTGCGCCGTCGAGGTCGTGCTCACCGGCGTCGAGGGCCACAGCGCGTACCCCGACGTCGGCGCCTCCGCGATCCACGCGCTCGGGCGGCTCTGGCCGGAGATCGAGGGCATCGGCCGGCAGCTCGCCCGCGAGCTCGACCCCGCCTTCTCGCCCCCGACGTGCACCTGGAACGTCGGCGTCGTCCAGGGCGGCAAGGCGCGGAACATCATCGCCGGCGAGTGCCGGTTCTCGTACGAGTGGCGGCCCCTGCCCGGGCAGGACCCCCGGCGCGCGCTGCGGCTCCTCGAGGAGGCGCTCGCCCGGCTGACCGACGAGTCGAACGGCCGCATCCGGTCGGAGATCGCCCCGCTCCGCGCCGACCCCGCCGCGGTGACGCCGCCCGAGGCGGACATCGTGCGCTTCCTCGAGGCGGAGAGCGGGAACCGCTCGACCACGGTGCCGTTCGGGACCGAGCTCCCCGAGGTGATCGGCCTCGGCGCCGAGGCGTGCGTCTTCGGCCCCGGCGACATCCGCGTCGCGCACCGCACCGGCGAGCACGTCGAGCTCGCGCAGGTGGAGAAGGCCGCGGCCATCCTGGCGCGGGCGGTGGAGCGGTTCTGCGTCTAGCAGCGTTGCCGCGGGCGCCGAGCAGCCGCTCGCCCTGAGCCTGTCGAAGGGCGAGCGAGACCGGACATGCCCGCGCGCTCGGATTCCGCTCGGCCTGAGCCTGTCGAAGGCCGAGCGGTGGCGGATCCGCCCTACCGCTTCCCCGCCGCGCCCCGCAGCGCGTCCGTGAGCGCATCCCGCAGCGTCGGCACGTCCACCGGCTTCGGCAGGACCTTCGCCGCGCCCTCGATCCGCTCCGCCTCGAACGTGCCCGTCACGACCACCACCGGCAGCTCCGGCGCCGCGCGCATCACGTGCAGCAGCACGTCGAGGCCCGTCACCCCCGGCATGTCGAGGTCGAGCATCATCGCGTCGAACGGCTCGTGATCGATGCGAGACATCGCCTGCGCGCCGCCCGCCGCCGTCTCGACGTGCACGCCGAGCGTCTGGAGCTGGCGCGTCATCACCTGGCGGACCTGGCCGTCGTCGTCGACGACGAGCACGCGGCGGCCCTGCAGCTCGGCCGGGGTCGCGCCGGACGGCCCTGAACGGGAAGTGTCGCTGGCCACCCCCTAGATCTAGCACTGGACCGCGCCCGGGGCTTGCCCGCCGATCCCGGTTCACAGCCCGGGGCGTGGCGAAATCCGCCGGTCCGTTCCCGGCCGCCTCCCGCCCGCCGCAAACGGCCCGGAACTCCCGGCGGTTGAGGCCCGACTCGCCCCCGACGAGCCCGCGAGGACGGCCGTTGACACCGAAAGCAGGGCGGGCTAGAACCCCCGGGCTTCCGCGCCTTGGGCGGATAGCTCAGGGGTAGAGCGTCGCCCTTACAAGGCGAGGGTCACAGGTTCGAAGCCTGTTCCGCCCACCAAGTTTCGATGACTTGGGGTGTTAGTTAAGTCGGTTATAACGCCGGCCTGTCACGCCGGAGGCCAGGGGTTCGAGTCCCCTACACCCCGCCAGTAATGAGGGCCCGAAGGTTCCGACCTTCGGGCCCTCTTCTTATCCGGGTCGGCCACCGTAGCAGCAGGCGTAGCAGGCTGCGGCACGAGCCGGAGCAACGGCGCGGGCGCGGCGTCCTCGGCACCACCCTCCACGGCAGGCTCGGTCGGCGCCGGCTTGGGAGCCGCGGCGTAGGTCACGCACGCCATCGCCTCGCAGAGCGTCGGCCACGGCAGCTCCGTATAGGCGTCGATCACCGAGGCCGAGGGGCCGTGCGTGATCCACTTCAGGACGTCCGTCCTCGCCCCGGACGCCCGGGCGACGCTGATGAAGGTCCGCCGGGCGTCGTGCTGGCGGCGGCGCCGCAGGCCGAGCCGGTCCAGGTCGGCGTGGAACTTCTTCTGCATGTGGTTCACCGACCGAGCGTTCCCACGCCGGGAAGGGACGATCCGGTCCTCGGGCAGGGGGTCGCGGCCGAAGAACCGCTTCCACCCGTGCTGCTTCCAGTCGGCGAGCACGGCCGCCAGGACCGGGTGCACAGGCAACTCGCGCGGCCGCTCCGTCTTCACGCTCTTCTCGGTCTTCTCGACCGAGTGGATGGACTTCGAGATCCCGATGCGGCCGAGGGGCACGCGGTCCGCGTCGTAGTCCCTCCACCGCAGAGCAGCGACCTCGCCGAAGCGAGGCCCACCATAGAAGAGGATCGAGTAGAAGACGCGGCGGTCTTCCGGCACGCGCTCGTCCGTCGTGATCGCCACGACCTCCTCCGGGGTGAAGACGGCCTGCGCGCGCCACTCCGGGTCCTTGTCGACGATCTTCCCCAGGTGCCGTGACCGCAGCTCACACGGGCTGGTCTTCACGACCTCGGCGAACACCGCGTCGCGGTACAGCGCGCTCACCAGCGCGTAGACGTTCCTCACAGTTCGCGGCGCCAGGCGGAGGCGAAGGCCCTCGACCCACCGGGCCAAGTCCTTGGGCCTGACCTCGTCGAGCGCCATGTGACCGATGAACGGCTCGACGTGCTTGCGGAACCGGGTCTCGTCGTTGCGCCAGGACGAGACGCGCTTCTTCCTCGCCTCGTGCCATCCGCCCCAGAAGAACGACTTTACGGTGGCCGGGCCCGCCAGGCCGGCGACGGGGGCTCCCGCAGCGAGCTTCTCCTCGATCAGCTCGAGCGCGGCCCGTGCCTGGGCCTCCTGGCCGACGACGTACTTCGTGCCCTTGCACACCCTCTTCCCCGCCACAGGATCGTAGAAGCCGATCCAGAGCTGGTTGCCTCGAGGGTAGACCGTGCCCATCACCGACCTCCGTTCGACTGCAGCTTACGATGCAAGGACGACAGGAGGCGGGTGGCCTCATCCTCCGGTACCGGCACGCCCACCTTCGCCGCCGGGGAGAGCAGCCGGTCCAGCTCGGCGCGGCGGATCCGGTACTCCCTCCCACCGGGCAGCTTCGAGGCGTCGATGCGGCGCGCCTGAATCCACCCGTGCACGGTCGCGTCGCTGACCTTCAACGCGGCCGCGAACTCGGCGACCGTCAGGACCTCGGTGGCCCCGGCCTTGGGCGCAACGTCGAGCGCAGCCTTCAGCCGCGCGTCCATCTCCCGGACCAGCATCGGCACGGCCTCGTTGAGGATCACGTCCCGCACGAGCGCGCGGAGTTCGTTCTCGAGGCTCACGTCGCGCTCCGCGATGCACGGCTGCGCCGCAACGACACAGCGGTGGAGATCGGGGCGCCATCCGCCGCGCGATCCGCCGGGCCCTTCTCCTCGATCTCGCTGTGATCCTGCCGACCTGCTCGAGTTGCCGCCGCCATGACCAGAAACCTCTTGGTCCTTCTCTTCGAGACAGCCGTGCCGCTTCTTGCTCTCCGACCCCAGGCCCGGCGGATCGGCGAGAACCCCAGTGAAGACGACCCCTTGAGTTCCCACCGATCCGGCGGAGCGACCGGCGGCATCACGGACGATGGAAGAGCGACCTCGAGACCAGCTCCAGCTCGTACAGGACCTGGCTCTTCGGCTTCTTGCTCGCGATGTTGAGCTGGCGCAGGCGCTCGCCGAACTTGTTGGCGGCGAGCTTGTGGTGGCCGTTCTGATGCGCCCAGTCGCCGTAGTCGGCGTAGGCGCCCGACCCCGAGAGCCAGACGCCCCCCGGAGCAGGAGGCCTCGTGCGCTCGGCGACCCACTGCGCGACCTGATCGGCGTTGAGCCGCCAGGCCTGCAGGGCCGTGGAGTGGCTCGGCGGGACCGTGTACGTCGCGGTGGCACCGCGGGCGAGGAGACGCCGCGCCCCCTCGACCGCCCAGGCCGCGATCCCAGCCAGCTCGGTGTGGATGAGGTGCTGATCCAGCCCCTTCACGCGCTCGCGGTCGGTGAAGACCCGGTTGAACGTGATCACGAGAACCCGCTCCCAGAACGCGCGGCTGAGATCATCCACCGGCGGGAGGCAGTTGGCCGCGAACACGTGCCCCGCCCGCGGCTGGAAGTTGAACGGGGACTCGTAGATTCGGCGCCCGTGCATCTCGTCGCCCGCGACCACCGCCTTGAACGCCTCGCCCTTCAGGACGTCGGCACGCGGCAGCTCGGAGACGACGTTCAGCAGCTTCCCGGCCAGCTCGGCGCGGCGGTAGTCGTCCTTCTCCCAGAGGTGCGGCGCGACGAACGAGATCGCGGACCTGGGGAACAGCGCCGAGATCACCTTCAGCAGCACCGACTTGCCGTTGCGCCCCTCGCCAAGCAGGATGAGCGCAACCGCGTAGCGATGGGCGATGCCGAACAGGCTCGCGCCCACGAACTCCTGGACGCACTGGATCTTCAGCTGCTGGTCCGGGTCGTCCCTGAACACACCGTGCAGGAACTCATCCCAGGCAGCGTGCGTGAGGCTCTGCACGTAGGGGAACGGGAGCGCGTTCAACATGCGGTTGTCCGGCGAGTGCGGCTCGAGGGCCACGGCGCCGTTCTTGATGACGACGAAGCCGTTCTCGAACGCGACTCCGGTGCGCGCGCTCCCGAAGTACCCGGGGAACGCGACGCGGTGCTTGGCCAGCGTGGTCGCGCCGTTCACCATCGCCGCGGAGACGCGCAGCGGGCGCGGGGGGTTGTCCTCCGACCCCACGATCCTGCACGTGGACGCGTAGCTCTGGATCCGCTGCGACAGCTCGTGCTCCCCCACCTCGCGCCACGTGCCGAGATGCTCGTCGTACATGTAGATCGCGCCGAGATCGGACAGCGGAGGGAGCGACGACTCCGCTCCGAGATCCGAGATCAGCGCCTCCGCGATCTCCGCCTCGTCGCCGCGGAGGAAGACGCGGCTGACCCGGCTCGAGCGCCGCGCTCGCTCGAACTTCTCGCGGACGTCGTCCAGGGTGAGGTGGTCGCCAGGGTGAGCCGCCGCCATCACCTTGATCGACATGTCGAAGAGCCCCAGGACGTCGTCGACGTCCAGCTCGGGGCACCGGATGGCGATGGCGCACACGAGCCGCCAGAGCACGTCGTCGCGAGCGCCCGGGTCCGCGAAGGACTGCCCGGCCATGAGGCTCTCCACAGCCGCGGCCAGATCGGGCCCGGTCTTCTTGAGGCGCTTCCGCAGCAGCGTCTTCTTGTCCAGCGGGGAGTGGACCGGGAACCGAGGCCCATCCTTCAGCCGGGGCGCGGCGGAGGTGAGGTCCTCGCTGCCGAACCGGCGAACCTTCAGCGCCGCGCTCACGGCGCACCCCCGACGTCCCCGTGGTGGTACTCGATGACGTGCCCCTCGGCGCCGGGCGGATGCGCCGGCAGGTAGCTAATCCGCGCCACGTCCTTGGCGGCGGGATCCGCGAGGCCGCCCGTCAGCCGGTTCAGCGACTCCCAGTAGGCAGAGTACGCGGCAGGGGGGATCGGCGCGGCGAAGGGCACCACCACCCGGAAGCACCGCGCCGTCGGCTTGTCGGAGAACGTCGTGTACAGGACGTGCTCGTACGGCGCCATCGCCGCCCGGACGCGGTCGAGGACGGCGGGCTCGACCTTGTCGAAGTCGAGAGCCGCGCCGAAGACGCACCGGATGTTGGCCGTGCCGCGCGTCGTCCCGGGGGCATACTCCACGAGAGAGAACGCGGTGCCGTCCTTCGACGGCCGGACGTCGTGGCCGTTCTCCAGGACCTCGCGCGCGAACTCGCGGAAGTCGCCGCACTCGAAGAGCTGGGGCTCGTTGTCCTTCGCGCTCGAGAAGACCGAGACGATGCAGCCGCTCTTCTTGTGCTGCGGGGGGAAGCAGTTCAGCAGGTACTCAGCCATGCTTGCTACTCCTTCGATGCCGCGGCTTGGGGTACACCCCCACCCGTCCCGCCGCGGTGCGGGTCGAGTGAAGGTTTCGTCGTGACGGAAGGGGGTGGCCGTGCGCGGCGCGAAGGAGCGCCGCCCGCGCAAGACTCGCCGCGTGAGCGGCGGTCAGGCGAGTACGCGTGACGTGACTAGAAAGACGGTTGGGCGTCCGCCGGGGGGAGGGTCTCCCACCTTCGCCGTCGTCGTCGGACGACTTGGCGCCGGGGCCCGGGTCAGCGGTGGCAGGACGAGCCCGCGGGGCAGCGGTTCGGCGGCCGCGTGCCCGGGGGACCCGACGCAAGCGCACCCGCGCCGGCACGGGATACGGGAGCGGCCGGGGGAACAGCCTCTTCCACGCCTCGCGGCTCTCCGCCGTGGCGGGAGCGTTGGGGTTCTCCTCCGCCCTTCGCGCCGTCCACGCAGCGCGGCTCGACTGGCTCGGGCACCGGGCGCGCCGGGCCTGTCGCTGCTTGGAGGTAGAATGGCGGTACGGCTGCATGGGCGTCCCAGTCGCTCCTGCGGTCAGACGCGTCGGCCCTGGCAGGCCGGCGCGTCGCCGTTTGTGAGGCCACTCTAGCGGCCGTGCGCGCGCCCTCGCCAGAGGGTCGGGGTTCGACGGGTGACCATTCAGTCACCCCTCGGCACCAACCACGGCCGCTCTGGCCCCAACTCCGGCAGTCTCGCGCTCGCGCGTGTCCGGGGCTAGAGAGCATCGATGGCACGCAGCAAGGCAGCCAGCGCACCCACGCCGACCAGGGAGGCGAGCACTCGCAACACGAAGCAGGAAGTATCGGATCACGTGATCGACGCAGGCGAGAACGGGATCACCGTCGCGGAGCTTGCGCGCGCGACCGG
Source organism: Pseudomonadota bacterium (assembly GCA_023411405.1). Classification (GTDB taxonomy): domain Bacteria; phylum Myxococcota; class Myxococcia; order Myxococcales; family Anaeromyxobacteraceae; genus Anaeromyxobacter. The sequence continues at coordinate 10,311 of JAEYOU010000219.1, forward strand.
CGTGAGCCCGAAGCAGGTACGCTTCTGGCTCAAAGAGTTCGCGCAGGAACTCGTGCGCGTTCGCGAGTACTACGACCGAGGCGGCGGGAAGGGCTTCACGCACCGTGACCGCTACTGGCTGCAGCAGTACAAGGCCATCGCGGAGCTGCACGCCGAGAAGCAGAATCGCAAGAACCCTGCTGGCAGCTCGTGAACCCCTACGGCCTGATCTGTCAGCGTTGGAGCGCGCTCATCCGCGGGTGTCGACCCTGGTCGGCAGCTGGGGCACAATTCCTCCCGAGGGCCCCGGCTTGAGAGTTGCTGGCCGGCCGCACGGTGCGTGCATGAACGACGACCTGCTCGACAAGGTGGAGACGCTTCGGAACCTTCTCACGTCCTACGCTACAGGCGGCGACGGAGGTACCCCCGGCGATTACGAGCGCCTACGGTCGGAGCTGCTGAAGAGCCCCGTTGCCGCACAGCTACCGCGCTGGCTGCGGACCTGCCGAAACAGGTCCGACTTCTGGAGCTTCATCAAGCCGAAGTTCGCTCACTGGGAGGAGCGCAGGCAGTTCTTGCGCGAGGAGTTCGGCCCGGCGCTCGATGTACTCGAGGGAGCCTCAGCCGCTCCAGCCGACGAGGACGTCTCTGCTGCGCTCCAGAGGACCGGGTCTCTGTACGCCGTCGAGACCTGGCAAAAGGCGCTGCGGCGACGCTCTCAGGATCCCGAGGGCGCGATCACCAGCGCCCGCACCCTGCTCGAGACCGTCTGCAAGTACGTGCTCGACGAGCTTCGGCTCGACTACGAGGCCACCGACGATCTGCCGAAGCTCTACGGGAAGGCCGCGAGAGGGCTCAACCTCGCTCCCCAGCAACACGAGGAGGAGCTGTTCCGCAAGATTCTCGGCGGCTGTCACGCCATCGTCGAGGCGTTGGGAGCACTCAGGAACAAGCTGGGCGACTCGCACGGCCATCCCAGGCGTGTACGGCCGGCGCCACGGCACGCCGCACTAGCCGTGAATCTCGCGGGCGCCACCGCGTGTTTCCTGATCGAGACCCTGGAGACTCGGAGTGCAACGCCACCGGCGTAAGTAACCGACCGGCCCTAGAAATCTTGCCCAATGCGTGCGGACCGCACTCGCTACTGGGCCCTTGCATGCTCTGCGATCCACTCCGGCCGCGACTGCAGGAGCGGCCGCACAGCTCAAGGATCGTCCCTTTTGTGCAGGTGCCACACGACCTCGCGTATCGTAAGGGGCATGCTCGCCGAACGCTTGGCCGGAGCGATGAACCCTGACGCGTTTCGCGCTGCGCTCGAGGACGTTGGCTCGCCCCTGTCATCGCACGAACTGCTGGCACTCCGGGACCACCTCCATGCCATCGCGGCTATCGATGCGCGAGACTCTTCCGCGCGCGCGCGCGTAGTGCTGGACCTGTTGCGCAAGGACCCTGCTGCTACCGCACTCGCGCACATCCAGCTGGCGAGGGCGCACCGTTCGACCGGCAGCATCACATCCTTCGTCGCGTCCGTCGCGGCTGCCGCCAAGGACGTCATTGCTGCTCACGACCATCGACTCGTCTCGGATCTCCGCGACACGGTGGTAGACACACTGCACGGCGCCGCTCTTCAACTGGAGCCTTCGCTGGAGGCGCTTCGTGATCTGAGTCGTGTTCTCGACGCCTACGGGATGCACTCCGAGCGGGTCGAGCTTCTGTGCGGAGCGGCCGATCGGTTTGGAGCCGTCGGCGCGTTTCCAGCGGCATTCCGAGCGCTCTCGGATGCGCAGGACGTGGCTCACCTCCATGGCCTGCTGGATCACGCTCCAATCATCCTCGAACTCGCCGGCCAGCTTGCGTTTGAGAGCGGTGACCTCGACGGCGCGGAGGCGAAGTTCGAGAAGCTGGTCGCGTTTCTGGAAGAGCGCGGGGAGGCAACGCCGCCGCGCATCCTGGCGAACCTCGGAACCACCCGGATGGCGCGCAAGGACTACGCCGGCGCCCGAGCGGTGTTCACCCAAGTCCTCCAGCTCACGCTCTTGCCTCTAGAGCGGTACCTTACCCGCGTGCACCTCGCCGCTTGTGAACGAGAGGCGGGAGAGACTTCAGCCGCACTTTCGATGCTGGAGGACGCAGAGGCCGATGCTCCCGCGGCCCTCCCGCTCGACACCGCCGTCGAGACCCAGCTCATCTCGGCGAAGTGCTTCGCGGCGGCGGGCGAGCCCGCACGCGCGGGCCTGTCCCTCTTTCGTGCATGTGATGCACTTGACTCAAGACTTGCGGCGACGTCGCGTCTTCACTTCAGGCGCGGCATCCGAGAGCGTTTCGCATCGCGGTTCCGACACCTGTTGGGGGACCTCCCTAGCGAGGGCGCGACGGAAAACGTTTCTGCGGGGCTTGCCTGCCTGCACGGCTCGCAGCTCTCGGACTGGCTGGCATTGCTCGACTGGTCCGAGGCATGCGCGAAGGACGAGGCTCTTCCGGGGAACGTTCGGACGGCGCTCGCCCGCTCGCTTGAAGACGTGATCGAGCATGGTGCTCCCGTTCTTCATGGCTTCCGAGAGAAGTATGACGATCCATTCGAGGGCTCGGGCGAAGGCGACCTCGCCGATCAAATCGGCACGTTCCATGCGCAGCCCTGGCGAGACCTCACCCTTGCCATGTCCGCTGCCGTCGCTGCCGGCGCCACTCCGCCGTTTCACGACGCTGGCATCATCGCCATTCGGGATCGGATCCACGAGGCGGCTACTCGCTCGCTCGTCGTTGCTCCGCTATGGACCACGGAGCACATGGACGTCTACCTGATTGCACAGAGCGCATACATGCGCGTCCGCATCGCCAGTGCACCGCTTCTTGGACTCGCCAAGGCGACGGCCGACCGAGGCCGGCAGGAGATATCCTCCTCGTCGCTGGCGAAGGCCGTGGCTGAAGCCGCTGCCACTCTGAGGCCCGTGGTCACGGCGATCATTGGGTCGCTGCAAACGAGCGGCTTCCGCGACGTCGCGCTGCTGCCGGATCGTTGGCCCGAGGCCTTCCCGCTGTTCGCCGCGCTCGTCGAGTCCGATGCATTCCGCGCGCGTGTAGTGCGTGATGGGCTATCCGTAAGGCGGTGCCCGATCGCTCGCAAAGGCGCATGCGCCTCCGGGCCCCTGTCATCAGGTATCGGCCTTTGGGACTCCAGAGACGGGCTCCGCTTCGCGGCGCCCGAGATTCGGACCGCGCAGCACCTGCTCGACCTTACGTTGCAGACGGTCGACCTTTCCAGCGCTGAAGCGGTGCGGAGCAGCGCGCTTCCGCAAGCCGATCTCCTGCATGTCGCGACGCACGGCGTGCCGCTGTCGAGGGTCTCGGAACCCGCCCTCGGTTCGCTACGCGGCCTCCCCGAGGCGACACACGACCCGTTGTCGATCGCCAGTCTTCAGCACGATTTCCATCGGTACAGGTACCGTCTCGCGGTCCTTAACGCATGCTACGGCGCACTCGAGAGCAACCGGAATCACTTCCGAGAGTTCAAGACCGCCGAACACATCAGTACTCCGTCTCTGCTCCTTGCGAATCGACGCTCGCAGGTCGTCTCAGCCATGTGGCCACTGCCGGACGTCCTGTCGTTCACGTTCTCCCACGAGTTGTATCGGCGGATCGCCGCGGGGGCGAGCCCACGCCATGCATTCACCCAGTGCATCGTCGCCTTGCATGACATGAGCGCCTCCCAGTTTCGGGCGATCGTCGAGACGATCGATGATGGGACCCTTCGCGAGCGATACCGGAACACGCCCGTTCCCGAGCATCCCTTCCGCAACCCTTTCTGCTATGGCGGCTTCGTGTTCGACAGCTTGTGGTGAGCCCTCCGCAGACCGGCCGCCGCTTCGACGCAGCCTGCTGTCGCCTCGCAACCCGTGAACCTACACACCGGCCAGTTTTCGGCCGGCGTAGTCCCTCCGGCAACACCGCTTCCCGGCGCTTCCCTGGCCTCGCGCGTCGGAACGAACCGCGCCTGCGCTGTGTACGATGCCTCACAGAGGCTGTCGTGGGCAACACGCCCAGGTTGCCTTGGCGTTCTGTGGCCTCGACTTGCCGCACCGAGAGCAGACCAGGGAAGAACGCCGCTCAGCTCGGCGGATGGCGGCAAGCATCGCTGGCGTGCTGCGCCCGATGTAGAAGCGAAGTGCTCCGAACTTCTCCTTTACCTGGGCGAGTCGCCGGTCCCAGCCCAGGTCGACCAGTTCGCGGATGAGGTCTTCGACCAGGGGCAACCACCCCTGCCCTACGTGATCGAGCGCGGCTGGGTACGCTCGGGAAGGATCGGCATCCCAGCGCAAGTCGTGCTGGTCCACGAGCGCGGCCAGCGCATCGACATCGGCGTCGTGCCCGCTCCCGCTGCTCCTGAAGCTCGCCACGCCTCAGCCTACCAGGCCTAGGCGACGCCCTCCCACCAGCACCGTCTCACGGACCGGAAGCGGGTACGCACCCTCAGTGAAGCATCGAGTGGATCCGGGTCGGGTTCCGCAGCACGGATCCTCAGAATCCCTTCACCCTGAGTCCGGATTGCCTGAAAAGCCCATGAACTTCATGGGCTTATGCGTACAGCCCGCACCGCCGACAATTCCAGGCATCGGCACCGCGCTGGGGGAACTCGTAACGTGGAGAAATGGCCGACTCGTCGCCGACCGCGCTCGCCGTCATCCCGCCCTCGCCTTCCCCGACGCCGACCATTCCAGCCGACCACCCGTCGTCGCCTGTTCCCTTCGGGAAGGTCACCCTCGAGGAGCGTGAGCGCCTCCAGGGCCTTCTCCGCAGCTCTCGCGCACCCAACACGCTGCGCGCCTACGCGGTGGGCTGGAAGGCCTTCCAGGCATGGTGCTCGACCTCCGGGCGAGCCGCCTGCCCCGCCGAGCCGGCCACCGTGGCGCTGTTCATCGAGTCCCTCGTGGCGCGGCGAGCCTCGGCCGCCACCGTCGGCGTCTACGTCTCGGCGATCCGGCACGTGCACCACCGGCTCGAGCTGGTCGCTCCGACGACGCACCCGCGGGTCATCGAGGCGCTCGAGGCCGCTCGGCGCACCCTCGGCACGCGTCCCAAGAACCGCAAGGCGGCGCTGACGTGGGACGAGCTGGAAAGGATGCTAACGGCGGTAGACCGATTAGGGTTCTTGGGAACGCGCGACGCGGCCATGCTGCTCCTGTGCTTCGCCGCCGCCCTGCGTCGGTCGGAGCTGGTGGGACTGCGGCGCGACGATCTCCGCATCGACCAGCGCGGGCTCGTGCTCACCATCCGGCGCTCCAAGACGGACCAAGAGGGGAAGGGCGAGGAGATCGCGGTGGCTCGCCATCCGCGCGACCCAGTCCTCTGCCCGGTCGTGGCCGTCGAGCGCTGGCTCGCGCTCATGAAAAGGGCCGGCTGGGATCGGCAGCCGCACCTCTTCGTGCAGATGCCCGGCGACATCGTCGAACCGGTCCCCGACTACACGTTCGCGAGGATGGTGAAGGCGTACGCGGCCGCAGCGGGCCTGGACCCTCGCAAGTACTCCGGTCATTCACTGCGCGTGGGCCTGGTCACGCAGGCTGTGCGCAACGGCGTGCCCGTCACCGTCATCCAGGCACAGACCCGCCATCGCTCGAGCGAGATGATCGCGGTGTACAGGCGCGAAGCTGACGCGTTCACCAGCGGAGTTGGCGTGGAGATCTACGAGCGAAGAATGACGAAGTGACCGGCTTCGAGCAGCGGCACGCGGGACCTCGGCGCTAGAACACCGAATGGGTTGAAAGGGATCTCATCACGCCACCTTGCGCTGGATGGCCTCGAGGTTCTGGATGGCCGAGGCGCGGCGTAGGTCGAAGAGGTTCCGGCGGACGCCGCGGTACCGAGCCCGCCGGCCCTGGCGGCGGACGAGGTGAGCGAGCCGGTGCTCGACGCCCACGCGCTCGCGCAGCCGTGCCCGACCACGCGGCGTAGCGAGGTACTTGCGCAGGCGCTGCTGGAGCCGCTCGTCCTCGGCGATGTTCACGGAGCGCCCAGTCCCGGGAGCCGCCGCGGTGCACTGCGTGCGCAGGGTGCAGTGGTCGCAAGCCTCCGGGTCGAACTCGGTGACCGAACCGAACTCGATGCGCTCTACCTCGCCGGCCGGGCAGGAGATCGTGAGGTCGCGCATGTTGATCTTGAAGGCGGCCTTGGGGAAGGCACCCTTGTTCCGCGCGATCCAGGGCCGGCAGATGACCTCGCCGTCGCGGCCGAGCACCTCGTCGACGAGGCCCGCCTTCACGTAGCCGCGGTCGATGTGGAGCTCGTGGATCACCAGCCCCTGCTTCTCGATGTCGCCGGCAAGGCCCGCCGCCGCCTCGTCCTCCGGCCGGTTCGCCGGCGTGATCGCCCCGGAGAGGATCAGCCCGGAGTCGAGGTCGGTGGCGATGTGCCGCTTGAAGCCGTTGAAGCGCTTCGTCTTGCTTTTGCGCCCGTGGCGCATCTCTGGGTCGCCGACCGAGACACGACGATCCGGTGCTACCCCTTCACGGATCTTCTTGCCACCGCCGTCGGGGTCCGGCTCCAGGTCCTGGTCCATGAGCTGCTGGAGAGTCGCCAGGTCGTCGCTGAGCGGCGGCCTCTTCATCTCCTGCGCGAGGTTCGCAGCGAGCCAGTCCTTCAGGTTCTCCAGCTCGATCACCAGCGCCTTCACCGCCGACGCCTTCTGCAGGGGATCACTCCAGTCCCGGTCGAGCGCCGCCTTCACGCTCGGCGCCAGGAGCAGCGTGGAGCGCGCCTCGCGGCACACGCGCTCCTGCTTCCAGCCGAGGAGACCGGCGGCGCACTCCACCACCTTGTGGGCCGCGTGCGCGAGCAAGTTGAGTGTGTCCTCAACCCGGCCTGCCCCTTCGAGCGGCGCCGAGTCGATGGCCACGCGCAGCGTCTTCGGCAGCTTCTTCCAGTCGAACTCCTTCGTGCCCTTCGCCAGCTCGACCGTGCGCTCGAGCAGCCGCCGGTCCATGTCGTGCGCGATGAGCCGCTCCCGGAACGTTTGCAGCCCGCCCTGCGAGAAGGGCGGCTCGGTGGCGCCCAGGCAGCCGAGGACCATCTGCCACCGGAGGTCCATCACGGCCGCCTCGACGGCGTCGGCATCAGACAAGCCGAGGTAACCCTGGAGCAGCAGCGCCATCGCGACCTGGGCCGGCGGCCTGGGATCCGACCCAGCGCCGGTGCCCCGGTACATCGTCTCCAGCTCGGCCTGGAAGCTGTCGTCGAACAGCTCGTGCCGATGCCGGCGCAGGAAGCCGAAGAGCTTCCGCTTGGCCTCGAGTCGCTTGAGGATGAACTGCTCCTGCTTCGTCGGCTCCCGGTTCGGCCGCCACCGCTCCATCGCCACCGCCTCCCACGCGGGCGCCGGCCCGCGCGGCGCGCAGAAGATCATGGCCGGATGGGGCCTGTCGATCCTCAGCGCGTAAGGGATGGGAATCATGGGCGATCCAAGCTGATCGCTGCTCTAGACCAGCTTCGGTCTGCGGCTTCGTGCAGTCCGCCCTGCGGCCGTGAGCCCAGAAAGGTAGAAGCCCCACGCGAGTCGGCGCATACTCACGGCACCAGCTGTGGGCATGTGACCGGGGGGTTCATGGCAACCAGGGCCAAGAAGCCGCGCGCGAAACGCAGCAAGTCACCGCCCCGGAAGAAGGCCGCTGCCAGGAAGACCGGGACGAGCCGTGCGGCAAGTCAGTCGCGGGCGCGCAAGTCGATCCCTTCCTCTTCCAAGAAGAGGAAGACGCCGCGACGAACGCCGGCGTCCCCGAGAGAACGCGGACATGCTGAGCCTGCTACGCCGGCTCCAGCCCGCGCACTCGTCAGCCTCGCCGCCTTGCCCTGGTCGCTGTCGTCGGACTCCATCAAGCGTCTCGACGACACGGGACTCACCGAGGTCATGCGGAGGCTTCTCAGGGACGAGGCGCACTTGCGCGGTAGCGACCCGACCCGAGTAAACGTGAACACAGAGGAGAAAGCTGCCGATGAGGGATGCGACGCGTGGACGCCGACGCCGCAGCTCCCTGGGCCATGGCTCGGTACACGGGAGACGTGCTGGCAGTTCAAGGCCGGCGGAGCTGGCCAGCCGTCAAGACTCAAGGGGGAGATCGCCAAGCCGATCCCAACGAAGACGCTCCGGGAAGGCGGTCGATTCGTGCTCGTCGCCAGTGGGTCGGCACGGGGTGAAGCCGGCCGTCGAGAGAGACTCGAGGTGTTGCAGCGAGAGGCTCGCCGGCGCGGCCTTCCGCCCGCCAACATCGAGGTCCTCACGAGCGAGTCGCTCACCGCCTGGCTTGCAGAGCATCCGGCGGTAGCGGCTCTTCTCGCCGGACTGCCATCGGGACTGCGCACCCTGCCGGCGTGGAAGGCCGACCGGAGGCACGTTGGGAAATGGTACCCGGCCGGCGATGCTGTGCAGATGATGGCGAAGGCTACACAAGCGCTCGCTGGTCACGGCGGCGGCCCGCAGCATGTTCACATCACTGGTCGCCCAGGCGTCGGCAAGACGCGCTTCGCCCTGGAGTTGTGCAACCAGGCGCCGTGGCGGGAGAGCGTGCTGTACGTCCCGCAGCCGCAGGACGTGAGCGTCGCGCAGATTCTGGGCGCACAGACTGGCGGCCCGGCGCGAACGCTCGTCCTTGTAGTGGATGAGGCGCCCGCCAACAAGTTGGCCGAGTGGGCCGTTGATGCGGAGCGGTGTGGCCCCGGGGTTCGCCTCCTGACGATAGGCCACTCCGCAGCACCGAGTGGCACCCAAACTGTCGAGATCCCCATTCCCCCTCTCGAACCGACCGCGATGCGCACCGCGGTGGCTGCGTGGCACCCGGCCATGCCGTCCGAGCACGTCGAGTTCGTCGTCGAGTTCGCGGACGGGTACGTGCGCCTTGCACGTCTGGCTGCTGACGCCGTCGCGGCAGACCCCACCATCAACCTTCGAGTCCTGCTCCAAAGCCCCGGTGTGCGGCAGTTCATCTCTACACTCCTGCCGGCGACCGAGGACCGCTCCGCCTTGCACGTCGTTGCGGCCCTCAGCAGCGTCGGCTGGACGGGAGAGATAGCCGTCGAAGGCAAGACCATCGCGGAGCACCTCGGGCTCAACTGGACCTTGGTGCAAGCGAGAGTTCACGCCCTCGACGACGCCTACGGAATCGCGCCGCGGGCCGGCGATCTTCGGTACATCTCGCCGTCGCCTCTGGGCGTCTACCTCGCCATCGACGCTTGGGAGAGCTACCCGGACCAGATGCGGTCGTTGCGGGACAAGCTTCCGCAAGGGAAGGCTGTCGGCGCGTACTACGACCGGCTCCGTGCGGTGATGGTTTCGCCACGGGCGAGAGACATCGCAGTGGAGGAGCTGGATCGTTTTTTTTCATGGGAGCGGTTCAAGGCCGAAGCTGACGTCGAGCGCTGGGCCGCTCTCTCGCTGGCTGACGCTCCCCGGGCCGCACAGCTTGTCCGCAAGGCACTCAACAACGCCACGCATGAGCAGCGCCTAGAGATCGCCGGCCGGGCTCGCAGGGCTCTTGTCGATGGTCTCGTCGAACTGGCGTGGGGCGAAGAGAGCTTCCACGACGCAGCGCTCGCGCTTGCCGAGTTGGCGGATGCCGAGAATGAAACGTGGGGCAACAACGCGACCGCTGAGTTCGTCGCCCGGTTCCAAGTCGTCCTTGGCGGCACTGCCAGTCCGTATAGCAGACGTCTCGAGGTCATCGATGACCTGCTGAGTCGCGGGGCGGTCTCCTACGCGAAGCTCGCCATCACCGCGCTCGCGCAGGTCGGCAACGACCGCGAGACGCGCTCGGCCCCTGGCCCCAGGCAAGACGCACCGCGGCCTGCGGACTGGTTCCCTCGTACCGTCGTCGAACGCGCCGAGTCTGCGAAGGCGGCGCTAGAGCGCCTGGAGCGAATCGCTGCGCCGGCAGTACCGGAGTTGGCGGACGAGATCGTGGCTGCCGCCCGGAAGGTCGCTTCACTCGTCCGATTCGGGGTAGTGCGCGATGCCTCCATGGCGTTCCTCCGGGCGGCGGCGAGGGCGTACCCGAGCAAGCGAGAGAGCATCGCGAGCGCGGTCTCGGACATCGTTTCGAGGGAACTGCGATTCCGAAAACCGATCTCGGAGGCGGAGGTAGAGCAACTACGTGCACTGGAAGCCGAGTTCCAGGACAACACGCCCGAAGGACGCATTCGCCGCGCCGTCGCAGCGCCGGCGGACCTCGAGAAGCCGGACTTCGACTCGCTCGCAGAAATGATCCTGGCCGACCCCGGCCTGCTCGTGCGCTTGTGGCCATGGTTGACCTCCGGGGAGGCGAATCAGACCTGGGAACTGGGCTGTGCTCTCGCTGCCCGGGACCAGCGACGCTCGCTGCTGGACACGCTGCTGTCCACGCCGGGGCGCGGTCGGGACACTCGATTCATCGCCGGGTACCTCAGCGTCGTGCCACAAGACGCCGAGCCGGGATGGGTCGACGACGTTATCGACCAGCTCCAGTCCGAACAGCCTGGCGAGGTGCAGCTCGTCGCTGACCTGACCTGGCGGTGCACGCCGAGTGGGCGCGGAGCGGCGCGCGTTCAGCGCCTCGCGGAGGCGGGCTCGCTGGAACCGTTCATGTTCGAGCAGTTCGCGTACGGACGCTGGTCCGACAGCCTTTCGCTGGAAATCTTCCTCGGACTGCTCACGACGGCAGCTCGGAGCCCCCGTTACCGTGAAGCCGCTGTAGCGCTAGCTCACAGCCGCGTCGCATCGCGACCCGCAGAGTGGGACCAAGTTAAGGCCGTCGTGCTGGAACTGGTGAGCGACCCAGGGCTCGTGCGCGCACGAGGAGACATGCGCGAGTACTACTGGACCGAGCTGGCGAGCAAGCTTGCACAGGAGCATCCGCGTCGCATCGCTCGCACCCTCTTTGCGGCACAGGCCGCCCGAGACGACGAGAACACTTGGTTCCTGGAGCACAGCAGGGCGCTGCCCGTGCTTCACGCCTGCGCGACCGCTGACGGTGCGGGCGTGTGGGAGGAACTGCAAGCCTTTCTCGGGAACACGAAGGAGGCCGCTCTGTTCACGGCCGGGTTCCCCGAGGGTTTCCTGGATGGTCTGCCGCACGAACCGATTCTACGCTGGGTAGATGCGCGCCCGGACCCCCGCGCTCGCCTCGTCGCTGATCTTGCTCCGAAGGACCTGGGAGACGGGAGCCTCGGAGCGGAGCTACTCACTCGCTATCCTGAGATCGTGTCCGGGGTCTTCATGGCCGGCTGGGTGAGCGGCGCTTGGTGGGGCGAGGCCTCGAATCACTGGGACACGGTTGCTGCCCAGCTCGAAGCCATCGCCGACAAGTCGTCGAAGCCCGGCGTGCGCCGGTGGGCGCAGAAAGCAGCCGCGCAGTTTCGGCGGAAGGCTGAGGAGGATCGGAGCCGCGAGGCCGAAGAGCGCCTACGCCGCAGGTGAACTGACGTCCGGGGTGCGCCTTGCCAACTACTCGATACCTTATCCAGACTCGGGCGGCTCGCGACTACATCTGCCCTTCTTGCGGCGCCACAATCCACCGCGGCGAACAGCACTTCCGGCACGACCCCTATCCGTACGCACGCTTCACGCGGGGCGAGCCTACGACCCATTGGTGTTTCGCATGCGTGATGGCTACAGGCGCCAAGCCGGAGCAGGTGACTCATCGCCGTCGCGTCAGCTCGCTGGTGCTGCCGGTTCGCTTTCAGGACCAGCGCAGAGTTGAACTTGTCACTTTCACACCTGCGTTGCTAGAGGCGCTAGTCGCCGATCCGGGGCTCGTTTTTCGCATCAGCCCTGCTGCCTTCGAAGACCTCTTGTGCGACCGCCTCTTCGCGATGGGGTATGAGCCGCGCAAAGTTGGAGCGACCAACCGCAAAGATGGTGGCATCGACATCTTCTTTTGGCCGCGCGCGCGGGCCGCCTTCCCGATCCTTGGAGCCGTTCAGGCGAAGCACCACCAGACCCCGGACCGGCGAGAGGGCCCCGGAACCGTCAGAGACTTTGCGGCGGCGATCAACGCGCTGCCGATCAACGCCGGCCTGATCGTAACGAACACCTCCTTCACCCCGGATGCGGAGTGGTTCGCGAAGGAAAGGGCAGCGCTCGTTCGGCTGCGGGACTTCGTTGATCTGCGCCGATGGCTCGCGAATCGATTCGACGACCCTGGCGAGTGGCGCGACATGCCGAACGAGATCCAGTTGTGCCCCGGGGTGAAGATCCATCTGAACCGGTGACCGGCGCGCGGCGGTTAGTCACGGCATCCCGCGGAATCGCACGAACGCCTCCCGCAGCCAAGCGGCCCGGTCCTCCGGTGGGCCCCAACTGGCGTCCACGCAGCCAACCGCAACGAACCGCGCCGGAACTTCAGCGCGCGCGTACGCCTCGAGCCGGTGGTGCCCGTTCAGGATGGCGAGGTACAGGAACCGCTCGGGCCAGCGCCCCTGGACCTCTCTGCTGTCGTGCCACGCCCAGGCGACCACGGGAGGCCGCTCGCCGGCGGCGATGGCTGCGCAGAAATGGGCGATGGTCCCACCATCGAGGGCGCCCGGGTCGCGCAGCGGCAGCACGACCGGGTAGATCGGCGGCTCGCCTACCAGCGCTCCCTGGTAGTGGGTCATCCCCGGCCACGACAGGGTCGGCTCATCGACCGGCGAGGATGCCTCGTCCTCGTCGATCCTCAGCCCGAGCCGCCGGTTGAACCACGACTTCTGCATCGCAGCGGGCTCGATCCGCTCGACCGCGAGCGAGAGTTCTGCAGCGAGGTGGCGTCCCGCTCGCAGGTGGCACAGCAGCGGGCTCCATGCGCTCACCCAGGCCGCGAGGTCCAGCTCGCCGCGCCGATCCTCCAGCTCCGCCGCCAACCCGGAGACGTCCTCCCCCGGCCAGGAGACGAACTTGAGCAGCGACTCGCACGTCCCGCACGTCGAGCCGACGTCCAGGACGCGCTGCCCCCGAACACGCAGCGACCTCGCCCACCGCGGCCACGTCGCCCCAGGCGTCGGCGGGTCGAAGTCGATCTGCAGGTCGCCTGTTCCGAAGTCGACGTCGAACGACACGCACCCGTTCTCGTCGGGCCGCACGCCCGCGACGCGGGCAGGCGGAACGTTCACCAGCAGCCCCCTCCCCGCTGCGTCGAGCCAGGCCTTCCGAACGTGCTCGAGCGAAGCACCCGGCGGCAGGGCGAGGTCACACCCCGAGAGGACCCTCAGGGTATGAGCCAGGTCCCAGACCTTCCTGTCCTCCGCCGTGCGCATCGCGCTGACGACTGCGGGAGTGACGCTGGGCTCGGCCACCATCTCGAGCGCCGCCGTGAGCGCCGCGAACACCCGATCCCGCTCCTTCGTGAGTCGCGAGGCTAGCGCCGGCGCGGAGTCCGGGGCGCCGAGGTGCCCGAGCGTGATCGCGGCCTGCATGCGCTCATCATCGGAAGAGGCGTCCAGCGATGCCGCAACCAGCGGGGCAAGGGAGCGATCTCGTGCGTGCGCAGCGGCGATGATCGCCGAGAGCCGGATCGAGTGATCCTCGCTGCGGATGGAGCGCGCCACCATCGGGCCGTCGACGGGTGAGAGATACGGCGCAAGGGCTCCGAGCGTGGCGGCGACCGCGTCGAGATCCCGCGAGCCGAGGAACGTCCGCAGCGCCGCCTCCACATCGGGTCCGCGGAACCGCGAGAGCAGCGCCACGAAGGGCCTGGGACAGCGCTCCAGCTCGCCCGCTTCGGCACGCCTACGCACCTCGGGCACGACGCCAGGATCCGCACCGTGGACGATACGCTCGACGATGGACCACGCGGCAGCCGGCGTATCCCGACCCGCGAGTTCTTCCAGCAGCTTCGCCGTGTCGGCCCGAACCATCCGGTCTCCTCACCGTCTCAATTGCCGCTTCAGCTCGCCGCGGAGCTGCCTCCACCCGGAACATACTCGGACGGTGGCTGTGAGAACCCCTCCCAGAAGATCCACAGCCGGCCGCACTTCGGGCACTTCAGGATGCTCCTCATCGCGCGGTACACCTCCTCGGCGTCCACGCTGCCCGAGAACCTGGCGTACTCGACATCGGAGATGGCGAGCCACTCGATGCGGTTCGGAATGTCGCCGTAGCGGAGGCGTTCACCGCATCTGCAGAGCATGCCTGGCACTGGGAACCTCCGGGTGCGGTTCAAGCATCCTACTCAGCTATCGCTGCATCGACGGCATCGAAGTCTGCACCAGACAACTCCACGCCCAGCTCATGAATCTGCTTCTCAGCGGAGCGCACCGCGGTCTCGAACGGCGCGGCCACGTTCCGATCTGGGACAGTGAACTCCAGGAACGAACTCATCGCAGCCAGCACCGCCTGGGGCACGAGCAGGTACTGGTTCACGTGCGTTTCGCAGTCGTGATCCCGCGGCCGCAGGAGGCCATCCGCTCCCGCCTCTAGATAGTGGAGGCGAAGGCTCACCCACGTTCCGTGAACATGGTGAGACCCAAGTCGTTGTCCCACCACATACGCGAGCCGGCGGTGTCCGATGGCCGTGAGCATCGCCGCCATGTCCGGCAGCTTCTTCGCACGTGCCACCTGCTCGCGAGTCAGACCGGTCGAGGCGATCGCCCGCTCGATGGATTCGAGCATTCGCCGCTCGATGTTCTGGACAGCGCCGTGCCGCGCCTCGATCTTCGCTTTGATCTCCTCTTCCAGCTCCAGTTCAGTCTTGAGGCCTTCTGCGAAGAAGCGCTCGAATGCGTCTGGCACCGCCTGCGAACACAGCCACGACAGCTTCACGCAGCTCTCGAAGACGCACCGGTCCACGATCGCAGTCGTCTCGCCGAACAGTCCCTCGTGCGAGAGCGCCACGCTGGCGAACATGAGCCGCGAGCAGCGATTCAGGAGTCCAACCAGCACCGCATAGTGGACGGGCGGCATGGCGCGAAGTCCCGGTGAGTCACCGCGGATGCTCGCGAACAGGTTGGCCAAAAGTGAAACGTGCTTGTACCACTCGAAGAGCATCGGCCTGTACTCGCCCGTCGCCCGACAGCGCGCCCGCAGCTCTTCGGAGATCGTTGGCTCTTTCGGGAGTCCCTCGCCCATGGCCCGCTCGCCTCCAAACGTCGAGGATATGGGTACCCTCTCGACCCGCTGCCCATTCTGCCGACGCCAGCGGACGCCCGCTAGGTTGAGGGCTTGACGCCGCACGTGCCAAAGCGCATGTTGCGCCCCGCCACGGCTGCTGTCGGTCGGGTCCCCCGGCCGATTCCGTGACTCCCACCAAGCTCAGTTCGACCTCGACGCAGGTCGCACGCTCCACGTGTGCGCGCCTGCGGCCGCGGAGCTGGGCCAGGAGCAGCAGCCGTGTCTTCCATCCAGCACGTGGCAGCGGTGCGCCGGCTCGACGGCGCCCGATCCACCATCCAGAACCCGCAGGGCGTGCCCTGCACCCTGCTCGCCCGCGAGGACGTCGCCGTCGAGGCGGAGGCCGTGGAGCAGCTCCTGCAGCTGCTCGCGCTCCAGGACACACTCGACGACCTCTGGCGCCGCGAGCGCGCCGGCGCGTCCGCGCCGTTCTTCGGCGACGCCCCCGGGCGGATCGCGCAGGTGGTCCTCACGCCCGACTTCCACCGGGGCGCGGGCATCCCCGTGGGCACGGTCATCGACGCGCGCGGGTTCGTGATCCCCGCCGCCGTGGGCAGCGACGTCTGCTGCGGCATGCGCCTCCTCGCGACGGACCTCCGGGCGGAGGAGCTGGTGCCGGTGCGCGCCCGCCTCGAGCAGCGGCTGCGCGCCATCTTCTTCGAGGGCGAGCGCGACATCCCGCTCTCGCCGCGGCAGCGAGAGGCCATCCTGCGCGAGGGGCTGCCCGGGCTTCATGCCACCCGCATCGACAACGCCGCGGTCGGGATCTGGCGCCGCTACGACGCTCGAGCGCAGGAGGCCGACCTCTCCCGCGTGCACGGGGGCGGCGGGTTTCCGACCGACGGCCTGGCCCCGTTCGCGGACTACATCCGCGCCTCGGGCGCACGCGACGGCCGCGACCCGCAAATCGGATCCGTGGGCGGCGGAAACCACTTCGTCGAGATCCAGACGGTCGAGACGACCCCGGGCGGCGCCACCGCTCACGAGTGGGGGCTCGCCCGCGGGCGCGTCGTCATCATGTGCCACAGCGGCTCGGTCGGGCTCGGGCACACCGTGGGCGCATCGTTCCGCGAGGCTGCGCGCCGGCTTCACCCGGCGGGCGCGCCGCACCCGGCGCACGGCTTCCACGTCCTGCCGACGCGTGGGCCGCACGCCGAAGAGGGCCGGCGCTACCTCGCGGCGATGCGCGCCGCCGCCAACTTCGCGTTCGCCAACCGGCTCTTTCTCGGGCTCATGGCGCTCCGGGCTCTCTCCGATGCGGTGGGGCGCGAGGTCCACGGCCAGCTCGTCGGCGATGCCCCGCACAACCTCGTCTGGGCGGTCGACCAGGAGCGGTTCCTGCACAGGAAAGGCGCCTGCCCGGCGCCCGGACCGAGCCCGGAGACCGAGAGCCCCTTCCGCTACACCGGGCACCCGGTGATCGTGCCCGGCTCGATGGGCGACGCGAGCCACGTGCTCGCAGGCCTGGGCAACGATGCCCTGCTCGCGAGCGCGAGCCATGGTGCGGGTCGAAGCCTGTCGCGCGGAGCGGCCAGCCACGTGGAGGAAGCCGCCGCGGCGCGCGCGCTCGCGCCGCTCCGCGTCGTCACCCCCATCGACCCGGAGTCGCCGCGGCTCCGCGGGCGACCGGACATCCTGGCCGCCTACCGGGCGCGGCTCCGGGAGGAGGCGCCGTACGCCTACAAACCGGTGACGCCCGCGATCCAGACGCTGGAGGAGGCCGCGGTCGCGGCGCCCGTGGCGCGCCTGCGGCCGCTCGTGACGGTGAAGGGGTGAGGCGGACAAACGACGGCCCGCACCGGGGGAAGGAGGCCACAACCCGGTGCGGGCCACTACACGCCCTGCCCTGGGCGCTACCGCTTCGACCGGTCGCGGCTGGTCTTCTGCTCGGGCTCCTTCTCGTCGTCCTCGCCCTCGTCGAGGTCGTCCAGCTCGTCATCGAACTCGTCGACCTCGAACTCCTCGACCACGGTCCGCTTCACCAGCTTCGCCATGTCCGTCTCCTCGCTGCGGCTCGGCGCAGCAGCTGTCTCATTCGACGGTAACGAAGCCTGCTGGGCGGGCGAAGAGGGCGGCGGCAGTTCCAGTGGACGGCTCGTCCACCGACCCCGCCGACGGCGGCGCTTCCACAGCCGGTCAGCGGACCGGCGCCGCTCCGTCGGCGCGAGGGGTGCGCCCGACGCCATCGAGAGATGGTGGGCGACCGCGGTGAAGGGCACACGAGCGTCGGCCAGGACGTCGAGAAGCGCCGCCTGCCGCTCCATCGATTCGCGGACGCGGCGATGCTGCCGCTCCACCTCGGCCCGGGCGGCCGCCTCGAGTGCGTGCTCGGCCACGAGCTGGTCGAGCGTCCCCGCGATCCCCGCGCCAAAGCGGCGCAGGATCCCCTGGGATCCCCGCCGACAGGGAAGCCGAGATCCCCCGGTGATCCCCTCTCGCGTGGCGCCGGGGATCCCGGTGTCCCCCAGGCCGTCACCCCGGCTCGACTGCTCGGATTCTCCCGAGGAACGCTGGGATCCCCCCGGAAACGTGCTCGCAGCGGTTGCAGCCTTAGGCTTCCCCGCGATCCCCAAGCGCCCGTGGCCCTTCACCGCGCAGCCTCCTCGACCACGCAGAGGAGGGCCGTGAGCCGAGCCTTGGCGAGGTCGAGACGGCCCGCGTCGAGCGCCTCCATGGTGGCCCGGACCTCGGCTGCTACAGCGCTACAGGCAACGAGGCCAGGACCGGGATCAGCTGGGGAGGGCAACGAGGGCTCGACCGGGTAAGCGCCCGAAACCCCAGGAGGCGGCCCGTCCAACCCAGCTCGACCGGGCTCAACCGGGGAACCCGTCGTCGAATTCGAGTCCCCTACACCCCGCCACTCCACGAGGCCGGGATCCTGCCGAGGGATCCCGGCCTTGGTGTTTGTTGGTTCCCCGTCTTCACCCCCGCCCCTACTTCGCCAGGACGACATGCGTGGCGTGGCTCGTGGACACGTGCTCCGTGCACTTGTAGCCGAGGCGCACCAGGTCGATGCCGACGAGGAGGTGCTCTCCTCGCCCCAGGAGCACGGGGGAGATCGCGAGGTGGAGCTCGTCGACGAGGCCCGCCGCGAGGTACTGGCGGATCGTCGCGGCGCCGCCGCCGAGCCGGATGTCCTTGCCCCGAGCGGCCTCCTTCGCGCGCTCCAGCGCGGCGTGGATGCCGTCGGTCACGAAGTGGAACGTCGTCCCCCCCTCCATCGTGAGCGGGGCGCGGGCGTGGTGCGTGAGCACGAAGACGGGCACGTGATAGGGCGGGTTGTCGCCCCACCATCCCTTCCAGCCGTCGTCGGGCCAGGCGCCGCGCGACGGCGCGAACATGTTGCGGCCCATGATCCACGCGCCGAGGTCCTCGAAGCTGCGCGCGGCAAACTGATCATCGACGTCGTCGCGGGCGGGCTCTTCGCCGATGAGCGACCCGGCGAAGTCGGCGTGCATCTCCCGGAACGTCTTCGTGCCCAGCACCCACTGATGCAGCGCCATCCCGCCGACGCCCATCGGATTCTCCAGGCCCTGGTCCGGTCCGGCGCCGTAGCCGTCGATCGAGATGCTGAATGCGTTCACCCGGAGCTTCGACACGAGCGCACCTCCTTGGCCAGGCACCGCCTTCGTCCGCTTCTCCTAACGAGGGCTCCCTCCGCCGTCATGGCGACTGGGCGTCGTCGAGACGCCGGCCCTCCGGTCGAGGCCCGGATCTCCAGGAACGCCGTGAGTTGTCAGCGCCGTCCTCCCCGGTTAGCCTCCCCGGCGAACGGAGGGGCCATGGTGGAGCGCATCGGGATCTCGCTGGAGGTGGAGCTGCTGAAGCAGTTCGACCGCCTCATCGAGGACAAGGGGTACGTGAACCGATCCGAGGCGATCCGCGATCTCATCCGCGACTCGCTCGTGCAACGGGAGTGGTCCGAGTCAAACGGAAAGGAGGAGCGCGTCGCGGTCGTCACGCTCGTCTACGACCACGACTCCGCCAACCTGTCCCAGAAGCTCGCCCACATCCAGCACGAGAACCACAAGGCCGTGGTCTCCGCCCTCCACGTCCACATGGACGAGCACAACTGCCTGGAGGTGCTCGTCCTGCGCGGCCGCGCGAGCGAGGTGATCGCCATGGGGGAAGGGCTCGTCAGCACGCGCGGCGTCAAGTTCGGGAAGGTCGTGCCGGCGACCACCGGGCAGCGGCTCCGGTAGCGCAGGCGCCGTCCGCCCGCGCGTCGCGCCGCGCGCCCTGTCACTCCGCGTCGTGGACGTGAAAGTGCGCGTGCTCGGCCCCGGCGTGGCGGTGCGGGTGCCGGTGCGCGAGGCCGCTCGCGACGAGCAGCGGCAGGTCGCGCACGAGCGCCGAGGAGGGGCCGTCGAAGACCGCGCCGGCCCCGCCGGGCGCGAGGAGGATGGCGCGCGCGCCCAGCTCCTCCACCACGCTGAGGTTGTGCGTGGAGACGATGACGGTGACGCCCTCGAGCCGGCCGAGGAACTCGACGAGGCGCGCGGCCGCGGGCGGATCGAGGCTGGCGGTCGGCTCGTCGAGGAGCAGCACCTTGGGATCGATCGCCATGAGGGCGGCCAGCGCCACCCGCTTCTTCTCGCCGCCGGAGAGCTCGAAGGGAGCGCGCTCCAGAAGGCCCTCGAGCTGAAACTCCCGCGCCCAGCGGGCGACGCGGCCGCCCACGTCGGACAGCCCGAGCTGCCTCGGGCCGAACGCGATCTCGTCGGCGACGGTCGGGTTGAAGAGCATGGCGTCGACGTTCTGGAACAGGAGCGCGACCTCGCCCCGGAAGCGCCAGCGGAAGGTCGGCTCCTCGAGGGCGCGCCGGCTCAACGCGACCCCGCCGTAGGCGATGCGGCCCGCGGACGGCCAGAGCAGCCCATCGAGCGCCTTGAGCAGGGTCGTCTTGCCGCAGCCGTTCACGCCGAGGAGCACCACCCGCTCCCCGGGCCTCACCGCGAACGTGAGGTCACGCAGCACGGCGCGCCCTCCCAGCTCCAGCCCGACGCCTTCCACCGAGAACATCAGAACCCCCTCGAGCGCATGGCGTCGGAGATGTCCCGCGCGTTGCGGGCAGCCAGCGTGAACAGCACGGCGGTGATGCCGCCGGCGTTGCGGAGGAGGTCCAGGGCTCCCGGCTTCCTCGGCAGGCGGCTCGCGAGGCCGTCGCGCGACTCGGTGGCGACGAGCCGCAGCGCGTGGATCTGGGCGAGGGTCACGACGAGGAGCCGCGAGACGACCGGGAACGGGGCCAGCGCGGTGAGCAGGTGAACCCGATCCAGGACGGAGAAGGTCGCGAAGCCGATCACGGCGGTCCGGAGCGAGAGCGCAGCGAACGGCGCGAGCGGCGGCCAGGCGCCGCCGGCGACGCGCAGGAAGGCGACGGTGACGACCGAGAGCCCCACGGTCACCGGCACCACCGCGCGCGCGGTCCGCCAGAGGTTCCGCCGCGCGCCGCGGCGGAAGAGGACGAGCGCGAGGGCGGCGGCGATCGCGAGGAGCGTCGCGTCCCGGAGCGCCGAGACCGCGAAGATCCCCACGAGCCACGCGGCGAGCAGGCGGCGGTCGCCGCGCGGGTCAGACCTCGAGACCACGGAGGCGGGCCTTCCGCACGAGCGAGAGCGCGAACACCGTGTAGAGTCCCTCGATCACCCCGGCCACCGCGACGCTCGGGATCACCATCGCGGTGAAGGTCACGGCAGGAGGCAGCGGGAAGTAGCCTGCGTCGAGTCGGTGCTGCAGGGCGAGGACGCCCACCACCGCCACCGTCGCCGCCTGCATCGACACCCACCCGGCGATGAACGCGGCCGCCTTCTCGGAGAGGCGGCGCAGCGCCAGCCAGGCGAGCCATCCCGCAAGCGGTCCGACGAGCCCCATCGCGAGGGCATTCACCGCCAGCACTGTGACGCCGCCCGCGCCGAAGAAGAGCGCCTGGATCAGCAGCACCAGCGACTCGCAGAGGAAGGCCAGGAGCGGATGATACAAGAGCGCGAGCAGCATGACCCCCACGAGGTGGGTGGAGGTCCCGCCCGGCACCGGGATCATGATCGTCTGGATGACGAAGGCGAGCGCCGTGAGGGCGCCGACCACCGGCAGCGACTCGACCGAGGCTCGGCCCGGCCCCGGCCCCAAGCTGCGCCGCGCAGCCCACGCCCACAGCGGCGCGCAGGCCGCGTAGGCGGGCAGGCTGAGCTGCGGGGAGATGAAGCCGTCGGGGACGTGCATGGGCGCGCGAGGCCGCCCGACTATAGCCGGGTCGACCAGCCGAGCACGAGCGCCGCGCGGTAGTCCTCGAGCCCCTCGGAGCCCTGTTGCTGGCTCCCCTCGTTGAGCGAGCTGGCCACCGCGCGCTTCACCGAGGCGCCCACGGAGACGCTCCCGAACGTGGCCCGGACCCCGAGCTGCCCGTAGAGGATGGTGCCGCCGGACGCCTCGAGGGCCACCCCGTCCTCGCGGTCGCGCTGGAGGGTGAGCAGCGAGAGCTCGGGGGCGAGGTCGAGGCGGCTCGCTCCGGAGGCCCACGCGCGCCACACCCCGGCGGCGTTGACGCGGAGCTCGTCGCCGAACTGGTATCGAGTGCCGGCCTCCGAGTACTCCTGGTCGAAGAAGCGCTGATAGGTCGCCTCGCCGAGGACGGTGAAGCGCGCGGAGAGCTGCTTCATGAGCGAGACGCCCGCGCTCGGGCTGGGCCCGCGGAAGCCGGTCTGCATGTCGGGGGCGTAGAGCTCGCCGTCGTCGTCGCGGTTCTCGGTCGGGCCGACGGGGAGCGAGCAGGCGGCCCAGACGCCGAAGTGCCAGTCGGCGAGGTCGTCGAGGCTCTCCTTCTCGGGGACGAGGCGGAAGCCGCCGTCCCACTTGAACGACGCGGCCAGCATGAGGTTCGTGTCGCCGAGCCCCTTGTTCGTTCCGACGCCGTCCTGGGCCTTCACGTTGTAGGGCTGGAAGACGAAGGCCGAGAGCCATGGGGAGAGCCCGTAGCCCAGCGCAAGGGTGTTGAACGACGCGTACTGCTTCTGGTCGGCGAAGCCGTCGCGCTGCCGGAAGCGCGCGTACTCGCTCTTGGCGAGCGCGAAGAGCGTGCCCTCCCCGAGCGGCAGCGGCGAGGTGGTGTCGAGCGCGGCGCCGGGCCCTTCGGCCCCGATGGCGGAGACGGCGGCGGTCCCATGGTGGGCGAGCGCCGGGGCGGCGGCGAGGGCCGTGGCGACGGCGGCGAGGCGGGCGAGGAGTCGGCTCATGGTGTGGTCCCCTTGCGGCGGTAGACGAGGAAGAGCGCGGCGAAGACCGCGCCGATGACCAGGAGCCCGAGGAGCGGGCGGAGGACGAAGGCGACCCCGGAGACGGCCCCGCTCCCGGGCGTCGCGCTCACCGCCACGGCGGGATCGGAGGCCTCCACCTCCAGATCGAGGCCGTGGCCGCTCTCGTCGATGACCTTGACGCGCCAGGTGCCGGGCGCGTCGGGCACGAACGCCAGCCAACCCGCGCGGTCGGTGCGGCCCTTCTGGTGGGGGACGCGGGGGTCGGCGGGCGAGTAGACCTCGTAGCTCGTGTAGGCCAGCGCCTCGCCGTCCGCGAAGTAGGCCCGCACGGCGACGGCCTTGCCGCGCGCGAGCTCGTGCAGCGTCTCGTGCGCCACGGCGGGGGCCGCCGCGACGACGCCGAGCGCCGCGACGGCGGCGCGGAGCAGGCGCGGCCTCACCTCGCCACCTGGAAGGTGAGCGACGCCTCGAGCACCACCGCGTCGACCTCGGGCGTCTGCACCTTCCGGCGGAGCGACGCGCTGATGGTCTCGATGCTGCTGGTGCGGAGCCTCACCCTGACCTCGCCGGCGCTGTCGGACTCCCCGAGCGCCTTGTGGTCGATGGCCACGACGGCGCCGGCCGCGGGCTTCCCGCCGGAGAGGACGCGCAGCGTGACCTTGTCCCCTTCGTGCGCCCTGGAGAGATCGCTCACGGCCACGAGCTCCAGCTCGTCACCCAGCACCACCTTCGCCGCACCCGGGGCGCTCGAGTCGATCCACTTGGCGTACTGGCGCGACGCCCACGCCTTGACGGCCTGGGCCACCTGGTTCCTCGGCCGGTTCACCTCACCGTCCGGGGTGAGCGACCAGGAGCCGCCGTCGTACGACGCGGACGCGGACGTGCAGCGGCCGGACAGCCTCACCTCCGTGGCGGAGAAGGACGCCCCCTGGAGCAGGTCTCGCGCCGTGCCGTCCTCGACGCAGCGGACGGACTTCAGCTTCGGCTCCTCGATCGGCAGCAGCGCCCCGCCACGGTGCCCGAGGCGGAGCGTGAGGACGCCGCCCTCGCGCTCGAGCCACAGATCATGGGCGGCGGCCCGGGTGGACGAGGAGGCGAGCAGCGCGACGAGGAGGAAGAGAGGTGAGCGCATGGGGACTCCCCCGCGGCAGGCCGGGACGACGCGCATACGAAGATGAGCGTCGTGTTACCGCCCGTGGAGCGGCGGGTCAAGCTCGATGTGACGATTCCAGGCGTCGTGCTACCGCCGCGCCGGGGACGGGGGACCGCTCGCCGCGCCGGCGTCCGCGGCGCGACGCCGTGGCCGCCCGCTTTCCGCTTGCCGGCGCGGACGCGGCCGGATAGAGGCGGTGCGTCGATGACCAGCCTGACCGCCGACGCTCGAGCCCAGATCGAAGCCGCCGCGCGGGTCCTGCGCGCGGGCGGGCTCGTGGCCTTCCCGACCGAGACGGTGTACGGCCTCGGCGCCGACGCCGAGAACACCCGCGCCGTGGAGCGCGTCTTCGAGGTCAAGGGCCGCCCCGCCACCCATCCGCTCATCGTCCACCTCGGCCGGCCCGACCAGCTCGGGGAGTGGGCGCAGGACGTGCCGGAGGCGGCGTGGCTCCTGGCCGAGCGGTTCTGGCCGGGGCCCCTGACGCTCATCCTCCGCCGGAGCCCGCGGGTCCCGCACGCCGTCACGGGCGGCCTCGAGACGGTGGCGCTGCGGATCCCGGGGCACCCGACCGCGCTCGCGCTGCTGGCGGCGTTCGGCGGCGGGGTGGCCGCCCCGTCCGCCAACCGGTTCGGCTCGATCAGCCCCACCACGGCGCGCGACGTCCGCGAGGAGCTGGGAGACCGCGTGGATCTCGTGGTGGACGGCGGCGCGTGCCACGTCGGCGTCGAGTCGACGATCGTCGACGTGACCGGCGCCGAGCCCCGCATCCTCCGGCCCGGCGGGATCACGCGAGAGGACCTCGAGTCGGCCCTGGATCGCACGGTGCCCGCGGGCGCGGCGGGGTCGCCGCGCGCACCCGGCCAGCACCCCTCCCACTACGC
>JAEYOU010000272.1 GCA_023411405.1 Pseudomonadota bacterium
CGCGAGCACCGCCTCCGAGGCGGCCCGCGCCGCCTCCGCGCGCTTCGCCTCGGCGACCGCCTCCGCCGTGGCCCGCTCGGCCGCGGCCATCGTGTCGAGCACCGAGACCTCCTGCTGCGCGAGGAGGCGCGCCGCGTTCTCCTCCGCCCGCCGCCGGGCCTCGAGCGCGTCGAGCCGCGCCTTCGGGTTCGCGGACAGGGCGGCGAGGACGAGCAGCGCGACCACCGACACGGTCAGCTCCGGCGCAGCGTGCGCACCACGGCGAGCGCGCTCCCGAGGAGCCCCACCGCGGCGCCGCCGGCGAGCAGCCCGAGGAGGAGCGACGAGGGGAGCGTGTCCCCGAGGCGGAGGGCCGCGGCGAGCGGGACGCTCTCGCGGAGGCGCGGGACGAGGAGGGCGTGCGCGCCGAGGAGCGCGGCGATGGAGAGCGCCGCGCCGCCGAGGCCCTGGAGCAGGCCCTCGATGAGGAAGGGGGTGGAGACGAACGCGTCGGTCGCGCCGACGAGCTTCAGGATCTCGATCTCCTCCCGCCGCGCGAACACCGCGAGCCGGAGCGTGTTCCCGACGAGCACGGCGGTGGCGAGTGCCAGAGCCACGAAGAGCACCATCGCGGCGACCCGCGCGCGCGCCACCAGGGCCTCGAGCTTCTCCAGCCAGGCGTTGCCGTAGTCCACCTCGGCGACGCCCGGCACCGCCCGCAGCCGCGCGGCGAGCGCCCGCGCGCCCTCGAGCGAGATCCCGGGCGCGAGCACGTCCACCGCGTCGGGCACGACGCCGGGGCCCACGCCGTCGAGCACGTGGGCCTGGTCGCCGAGCTCCTCGGAGAGCTGCCGCAGCGCCGCCACCGCCGGCACCACCTGGACCTCGCGCCCCGGCGCCGCCGCCGCGACCGCCTCCTGTGCGGCGCCGAGATCGGTCCCCGGCGCGAGGTAGGCGGAGATCCGCACCTCGCCCGCCCACGCCTGCAGGAGCCGCTCCGCCCCGCCGAGGGCGCCGGCGAGGAGCCCGGTCGCGAAGAGGGCGACGAAGATCGTCCCCGTCCCGACGAGCGCCACGTACGGCCCGCGCCGCATCCCGTCCAGCGCCTGGCGGGTGAAGTAGATCGGACGGACCTTCACGTCCTCTCCCCGGCGAGCAAGCGGGTCGCGTCGCCCCCGGCGACGCGCCGGATGGAGTCGCCGTCCGAGACGAGCCGGCCGCGCTCCAGCGTGATCACCCGCCGCTTGTACCGCTCCAGGATCGAGCGGTCGTGCGTGGCCACGACCACCGTGGTGCCGCGGGCGCTGGCGGCGGTGAGGAGCTCCATCACCTCGATCGTCCGCTCCGGGTCGAGGTTGCCGGTGGGCTCGTCCGCGAGGAGCAGGGCGGGATCGGCCGCGAGCGCCCGGACCACCGCCACGCGCTGCTGCTCGCCGCCGGACAGCGAGGGCGGGAACTTGCCGGCGCGGTGCTCGAGCCCGACGGAGCGGAGGAGCAGCTTCACCTTGCGCCGGATGTCGCGCACCGGCATCGCCTGGACCTCGAGCGGGAGCGCGACGTTCTCGGCGACGGTGCGGCGGGGCAGGAGCTTGAAGTCCTGGAAGACGACGCCGATGTTCCGGCGCAGGTAGGGGATCGAGCGGGGCGCGATCTTGGCGACGTTCCGGCCGAACAGGAGGAGCTGCCCGCTCGTCGCGGCCTCCTCGCAGAAGATGAGCTTGAGGAGCGTGGACTTGCCCGCGCCGGACGCGCCGGTCAGGAAGACGAACTCGGCCTTCTCGATCGAGAGCGTGACGTCCTGGAGCGCCGGCGCGTCGCCGGGGTACTCCTTGCTGACGTGGAAGAGCTGGATCACGTTCTCACGGGGGCTGCGCCCCCGCCCCAGAAGCGGAGCTTCTGGGGCCCCACCCCTGCTGCGCTGGGTCCCGCCGCGCTGCGCCCGCAGCGATGGGACGGATCGTGGTTGGCGGGCTTGCGCGGCACCCAGCGTGGAGGGGGCTTCCGCCCCCTCCCCCGCGCATTCGCGCGGGGCCCCCGCCCCGACGTCACTTCCGTTCCCCGAGATCCTCCGCCAGATACGAGAGGATCACCTCGTCCAGGCTCTTCTCGCTGATGAGGTCCTCGCCGAACAGCGTCTCGGCGCCGTCGTTGCGGAGCACCGGCGCCGGCTGGGCGCGCGCGGCGAGCACCTCGGGCGGCAGCTCCTTCACCGCCGGGAACTTGCCGGTGGGGCGGCCGTGCTTGAGCGCCACCGGCCGGCCGTCGGCGAGCTGGCCGGGCTGGAAGGACTGCGCCTGCGCGGAGAAGGCGGCGTCGATGTCGTCGTACACGCCGTTGATGAGGTTCCGCAGCATCTCCTTGTGCTGCTCCTCCATCAGCTCCCGGACGACCTGGGCCAGGTTCTCGGCCCCGATGATGTCGGCGTACGAGGTCTTCTTGGAGGCGAGGATGTTCCCGCCCACGAAGAGGTGCGTGATGATGTGCGGGTTCTCCAGCCCCGAGTCCTCGGTCTGGATGTGGTACATCTTCCCGCGGTGCTTGATGTTGTGGTTGAACCCCACAACCATCTTCTTCGCTTCGGCGCCCATCCGCTCGCGACTGTACCGCCCTGTACGGGCTCCAGCAAGGCGGCGGCTCCCAAAAGACCCTTGGGCTGCGCTCAGGTAGGCCCCCCCGGCCGGACCGCGCGGGCGACGACCGCCGGGCAGGCGTGCGGCGCTGCGCACGCTCACCCGGTGGCATGGGCGCGGCCGGACCTCAGGGCGTGAAGGGCTTCCCGACGGGCCGAGCGCCCGGGCTCGGGGTCCCGGAGACGAGCGCCCGGCTCGAAGCCTCGCGCGACTGGAGGAGCACGCGGCGGTCGCACTCGTCGATCGCATCACGGGAGAGGCGTACCTCCACCGGCGTGCCGTACCCATCGTTCCCGTCGTCGGGGCTCCCCGGGCGAACCACGAACTGCCGGGAGCTGCAGGCAGCGGACTCGAGCAGATAGCCCGGCGGCGGCCCGGCCTCCTCCATCCAGTCGAGCACGTACGAGCCGACCGGCAGATCCAGCACGAAGTCGCCGCCGCATCCGTACGCCTGCGGGAAGGTATCGAGGTCGCTCAGCGCGGCGAAGTCCTTCGCGATGGCGTCGTAGATCGAGAGCCAGAGGAAATCTCCCAGGCACTCCTGGTTCTGGAGCGGGGTACCGCTGCTGTAGAACTGGTAGCGAAGATCGACGCTGCCCTGCGCTGGCCGGGTCCGCTCGAACAACGTCCCGCAGCCGTCGCCCGAGGTGGAGAACGTGGCGCGGTTCACGATGCGATCCGAGGAGTCGATCCCCTCCACCGACCAGTCGTGAACCCCGGCGAAGACGTCGAACACCTCCAGGCCGCCCGCACCGCACGGGAAGTCCCCGTTCCCTGCACCGTCGAGCACCTGGTACCCATCCATCCAGACGCGGACGTCGGTCACGCCCGCTGCGCTACAGCCGACGACCCGACCGTCCGCTCGATGAAAGTCAGGCCAGCTGATCACGACGGTCCGGACCTCGCACGTCTCCTCCACGACGCAACCGGTTCCCAGCGCGGCGACGGCGACGAGAGCGAGCAGACGGTTCATGGCGTTTTCCTCACCGTGGAGTTGTACAGCCCGGCTGGGGCCGGCACCACCTCGTTCGAGCAACGGCCGTGCCACCGGGGCCTGGACAGGAAAGGCCGAGAGGTTATCGTTGCGGACCGGGAAGCGGCGGGTGACCTCGCGGCACGCGAGTCTCCGGACGTTCACACCCCTGCGGCGGGTCGTCCCGGCGAATTCCGGGAGCGATTCCCGCCTCCCGCGCGTTTCTTCCGGTGGTCCCCCGCTCCGCGAGGATGCGGTAGGAGTGCCCGAGATCATGATCATGAGCGACCCCCGTACGCTTCCCCTGGCCGCCGCGACGGACGGCCTCAACTACCTCGAGATCGCGAAGGCCTCCGGCGCCGTCGGCCTCACGGTCCTCTTCCTGCTGCTCGGCGCCTCGGCCGTCTGCTGGGCGATCATCGTCCGCAAGTGGCTCCAGATCCGCCGCGCGCAGGACCAGTCGGTCAAGTTCCTCGAGACCTTCTGGCAGTCGAAGCGGCTCGACGCGATCTACCAGGCCGCCGAGCACCTCGCCGGCTCTCCGCTCTCGCACGTGTTCCGCGCAGGGTACGTGGAGCTCTCCAAGGTCACCGCGCAGAAGAAGGAGGTCGCGGTGGGAGAGTCGCGCGCGATGTCGGACGAGCTGGGCGGGCTCGAGAACGTCGAGCGCGCCCTCAAGCGGGCCGCCGCGTCGGAGGTGACCGCGCTCGAGCGCCAGGTGCCCTTCCTGGGGACGACCGCCAGCGCCGCGCCGTTCGTGGGGCTCTTCGGGACGGTGTGGGGCATCATGAACGCGTTCCACGACATCTACCGGATGGGCAACGCGAACCTGGCCACCGTCGCGCGGCCGATCAGCGAGGCGCTCATCGCCACCGCCGTCGGACTGTTCGCCGCCATCCCCGCCGTCGTCGCGTACAACTTCTTCGTGTCGAAGATCCGCGTGCTCGACAGCGAGATGACGAACTTCTCGAACGACTTCCTCAACATCGTGAAGCGCCACTTCTTCAGCTAGGAGCCGCCCGTGGCCTTCTCCGCCGGCGGCCCGGGCCGCCAGACCCTCACCGAGATCAACGTCACGCCGCTCGTCGACGTGATGCTCGTGCTGCTCATCGTCTTCATGGTCACCGCGCCGCTCATCCAGCAGGGCGTCGAGGTCGATCTCCCCGACGCCCGCGCCAAGCCCGTCAAGGCCGAGGACCAGAAGCTCGTCCTCTCGATCAAGGCCGACCGGAGCCTCTGGCTCGGGACGAGCCAGGACGCGGCGCGCGTCGCCCTCGACGACCTCGAGGCGAAGCTCCGGGCGAACGTGCGGGTGCAGAAGGACCACGAGCTGTACCTCATGGCCGACAAGGCCCTGCCTTACGGCTACGTCGTCGACGTGATGGCGACGATGCAGCGAGCCGGGGTGGTCAACCTGGGGATGATCACAAACCCCTCGCCCGTGAAGGCGAAGGTCGCCTCGGAGGGCGCCGCGCGGTGAGCCGGATCCCGGTCGCCACCGAGCTCGGCCGCAAGGACCGGGTCTGGCCGGCGGTGACGGCGTCGATCGCCGTCCACGCCGCCGCGATCGCGCTCGCGCTGCATGCGACGGGCGGGCCGGCGATCGAGCTGGAGCAGACGCCGATCAAGGCGAAGCTGGTCCGGCTCGGGGAGAAGAAGCCCGCGGCGTACCTCCCGCGCAAGGAGGTCCCTCCCCGGCCGCCGGAGCCGGCGCCCGCCGCGCCCGCGCCGCCCGAGGC
>JAEYOU010000285.1 GCA_023411405.1 Pseudomonadota bacterium
CGGGGGCTGCGCCGGGGCGCCGACCCACGACGGCCTGACGCTCGTGATCGCGGGCTGGCCGCACGCCGAGCTCGAGGCCTTCAAGCAGGACGTCGAGGCGAACTACCTGGCGACCCTGGAGCTCGTCCCCGCCTTCGCCGCGCGCGTGCGCCGCGCGACGCGCGTGGCGCGGTTCGTCGGCGCGACGGTCCCGAACTACTTCCGCAAGCCGTACGGACCCGGCTGGGCGCTCGTCGGCGACGCCGGGTACAACAAGGACCCCGTCACCGCGCAGGGGATCCTCGACGCGTTCCGCGATGCGGAGCGCTGCACCGAGGCGCTCGACCAGCACCTGCGGGGCGGCCGCCCGTACGACGAGGTCATGCGCGTGTACCACCGGGAGCGGGACGAGCACGCGCTGGCGATGTACGAACTCACCTGCCAGCTCGCCACGCTCGAGCCCCCGCGGCCGGAGGTGGGGGCGCTGCTGGCCGCGATCGCGG
The DNA here is from genome assembly GCA_023411405.1 of Pseudomonadota bacterium. Classification (GTDB taxonomy): domain Bacteria; phylum Myxococcota; class Myxococcia; order Myxococcales; family Anaeromyxobacteraceae; genus Anaeromyxobacter. The sequence goes on from JAEYOU010000285.1 coordinate 483, forward strand.
GCAACCGGCCCGCGATGGACGCGTTCGTGCGGATGAACGCCGGCGCGCTCTCACCGGCCGCCTTCTTCGCTCCCGAGAACGTCCGCGCGATGCTCTCCGGGGGTCTCTCGGGCGGGTCGCGCGACGCGCCACCGTCGCTGCGCTAGAGTCCCCGCCGCATGGCCGATCACGTGCAACGCATGGTGGAAGGGCTCGCCCGCGTGCTGGCCCGCATCGCCGCCGGCAGGAAGGCGGGCCGGCTCTCCGAGGCGCAGGTCGAGCTCGACGAGCTCGCGGTACAGGTCGCTGGCATCGAACTCCGGCTCGTGGACGTGGTCGGCGCGGTCGCGGTCGCCGCGCAGCTCACCGACCGCCGCCAGCTCGACGCGCTCGCCGCGATCTGCGAGGAGCGCGCCGAGGTCGAGGCCGCGGCGGGTGACGCGGCGGGCGCGGCCCGGTGGCGGGGGCACGCGGCGACGTTCCGGGAGCGCGCCGGGGTGGGCCGCGCCGGGTGACGCGTCACCCGGCGGCCGCCGCGACCTCGCCGCCGACCGCGTACTTCATGATCGCCTCCTCGCTCGCCTGGCCGCGGGCGAGCTCCCCGACGATCGTGCCCTCGCGCATCACGTAGATGCGATCGCTCATGCCGAGCACCTCGGGGAGCTCGGAGGAGATCATGATGATCCCGACCCCCCGCTTCGTGAGCTCGTCCAGGATCTGGTAGATCTCGGCCTTGCTCCCCACGTCGATGCCGCGCGTCGGCTCGTCCACGATGAGGAGCTTCGTGTGCACGCTCAGCCAGCGGGCGAGGATCACCTTCTGCTGGTTCCCGCCGCTCATGTTCACGACCAGGAACCGGGAGCTCGGCGTCTTGATCCGGAGGTCGCGGATCATCTTCTCCACGAGCGCGCTCTCCTTCGCGCGCCGGATCACGCCGCCCCGGGTGACCGAGCGCAGCGCGGAGATGGTGGTGTTCACGGCGACGTTCAGCTTGAGGAACAGGCCCTGGCCCTTGCGGTCCTCGGTCACCAGCGCGACGCCGCGGCGGATCGCGTCCTTGGGCGAGCGGGGCCGGTAGGGCCTGCCCTCCATGGTCATCTCCGCCGCGTGCGGATCCGCGCCGAAGACGGCGCGCACGACCTCGGTCCGGCCGGAGCCGGTGATGCCGGAGAACCCGACGATCTCGCCCGCGCGGACGTGGAAGCTCACGTCGTGGACGAGCTTCGGGCGCCGCAGGTTCTTCACCTCGAGCAGCGTCGGTCCCGCGGGGGTGGCGCGCCGCGGGTACACGTCCTTCAGATCGCGCCCGATCATGAGCCGGACGAGATCGTCCATCTTCACGTCGGCGACCTGCTTCGTCGCCACGTACCGCCCGTCCTTGAGGACCGTGACCTCGTCGGCGAGGGCGAAGATCTCCACGAGCCGGTGGGAGATGTAGACGATCCCGATCCCCTGCTGCTGGAGCGAGCGGACGACCTCGAACAGCCGCTCGAGATCGCCCTCCCCCAGCACCGCCGAGGGCTCGTCCATGACGAGGAGGCGCGTCCTGCGGTTGAGCGCCTTGGCGATCTCCACGAGCTGCTGCTCGGCGACCGACAGGCGCTCGACCCTGGCGTCCACGGAGATCCGCGCGCCGAGCCGCTCGAGGAGCTCCCGGGAGAGCGCGCGCGCCGCCTTCCAGTCCACCCGGAACCCCTTCCGCGGGAGCTGCCCGAGGAAGACGTTCTCGGCCACCGTGAGCTGCCGCCCGAGGTTGAACTCCTGGTAGATGGTCGAGATGCCGAGCGCCTGCGCGTCCTCCGGGCCCCGGATCGCGACCGGCCTCCCCTCCCACAGGATCTCGCCCTCGTCCTTCGCGTAGGCGCCGGACAGGATCTTGATGAGGGTGGACTTCCCCGCGCCGTTCTCGCCGAGCAGCGCGTGCACCTGGCCCTCGCGCACGGTGAGGCTCACCCCCTGCAGCGCCTTCACGCCGGGGAAGGTCTTGCCGATCCCCTTCATCTCGAGGAGGACCTTCCGCGGGCCCCCGGCGGTCTCGGGTCGCATCGCGCCTCCTCGCTCACTTCCCGCGGTGGGACAGGTAGTCCACCGACGCCGCCAGGATCACCAGCACGCCGGTGATGAGGACCTGGTAGTTGGACCCGATGCCCATGAGCTGCAGGCCGTTGCGGAAGACGCCGACGATGAGCGCCCCGACGAGCGTGCCCATGATGTAGCCGCGCCCGCCGAGGAGGCTCGTCCCGCCCAGCACCACGGCGGTGATCGACTCGAGGTTTCCGTTCTGGCCGGTGTTGGGATCGCCGACGCCCATCCGGCCGACGAGCAGCAGGCCGGCGATGCCGTAGGTGATGGCCGCGATCGTGTACACCGAGATGAGCACGCGCCCGGTGTGGATCCCGGCGAGCCGCGCCGCCTCGGGGTTGTCGCCGACGGCGTAGACCGCGCGCCCCGCCGGCGTCGAGCGCAGGACGAACCAGGCGATCACGTACAGGAGGATCATCGCCACCGTGCCGTAGGTGATCGCGGTGCTCCCGACGCGGAAGGTGTCCCCGAAGAAGTTCAGCGCCGGCGGGATGTCCGTGATCGTCGCGGTCGTGTAGATGCGCACCAGCGAGTACGCGATGCTGTAGGTGCCGAGGGTCACGATGAACGGGGGCAGGCCGACGAACGTGTGGAGCCAGCCGTTCACGACGCCGAACGCGACGCACACCGCGAGGCCCACCAGCACCGCCAGGTACGGGTCCATCCCGGAGTTCGCGAAGAGGCCGGTCATGAGCACGGACGAGAGCGCCATGATCATGCCGTTCGAGAGGTCGATGCCGCCGGTGAGGATGACCAGCGTCTGCCCGATCGCCAGGGTGCCGACCACGACCACCTGCTGCAGGATGAGCGAGAAGTTCCCGCCGGAGAGGAAACGATCGCTCTGGGTCGCGAAGAAGATGCACGCCAGGATCAGCGCGGCGACGGGGCCGAGGATCGGGAAGCTGCCCAGCGCGCGGAGGAGGTCCGCCCGCGGTGGTGCCGGGGACGTCGTGGCGACCGTGCTCATGGAGGCGCTCCGTGCTCGCCCGGGCGGAGGCGCGCGACGCGCGCTCCGCCCGGGCGCGCGGCCTACTTGGTGCCCCAGCAGTTGGCCATCCCGAACTTGCTGTCCTTGCTCGGTACGCCCGGCTGCGGCTCGTCGGTGATGAGCGTGACCCCGGTGTCCGTGTACCCGGTCGCCTTCTTGCCGGACGTGGCGTACTCCACGACCGCCTGGACGCCCATGGTCGCCATCCGGAGCGGGTACTGCTGGGAGGTGGCGGCGATCTTCCCGTCGACCACGCCCTGCACGCCGCGGCAGCCCCCGTCCACGCTCACGACGACGATGTCCTTCTCCTTGCCCGCGGCGCGGATCGCCGTGTACGCGCCGAACGCGGCCGGCTCGTTGATGGTGTAGACGAGGTTGATGTCCGGGTTCTTGGAGAGGCAGTTCTCCATCGCCGCCTGCCCCTCCGCCTGATCGCCGTGGGTGTCCTGGCTGCAGACCACCTGCGGCGCCGTCACGAGGTTCGAGGAGCTCGGGTCCGCCTTGGCGAGCCCCATCCCCTGCAGGAAGCCGTTGTGCCGCTGGGCGCCGACCGTGATGCCCGGCTGCAGGTCGAGGGTGGCGATGACCGGCTTCTTCCCCGCCATGGCGACCTTGGCCCACTGCCCGATGAGGACGCCGGCCTTGAAGTTGTCGGTCGCGAAGAGGGCGTCGACGGCGCTCTGCGGCTCGGTGGCGGTGTCGAGCGCGATCACGAGCACGCCCTGCTTCCGGGCCCGCTGGAGCGACGGGACGATCGCCTTGGTGTCGCTGGGCGTGATGAGGATCCCCTTCGCGCCGGCGTTGACCATGTTCTCGAGCGCCGTGACCTGACCCTCGTTGTCCCCGTCCTTGGCGCCCGCGCCGGTGAGCAGCTTGGCGCCCGCCTTCCTGGCCTCCTCCGTGGCCCCCTCCTTCATCTTCACGAAGAAGGGGTTGCTCTCGGTCTTGGTGATGAGGCCGACCGTCACGTCCGCCGCGAGGACGTCGGCCGCCAGGACGGCGGCCGCCGCGGCCACGAGTGCGCGCTGGAGCATCATGGGTCTCTCCTCTCCTCGGTTCACCATCGGTCGTTCACCCTTCGTGCGCGACCGAGGCGCCATGGGAAAGCTAGCCGCGGCCTCGACCGCGGCGCCGGGGGACGGCGCCGTCCATGCGGGTGGGGATCCCCGTACGCCCCGTTCCACGCGGAGCATGCGGGGGGCGCTCCGCCGGCGATCGCGCCCTCCGGGGGGAGAGGCGCCCGGGCGGGCGGGCGCTCCCCGCGAGGCCGCGCGAACCCGCTTGCGTCCGCGGCGCGGGATCTGCTGGATGGATGGCATGGCTCGCGCGCGCTTCGTCGTGTTCGGGGAGGCCCTCACCGACTTCATCCGCGAGGGCGAGGACCTCTGGCGCTCGGTCCCCGGCGGATCATGCTGGAACGTCGCCCGCGCCGCGGCGCGGCTCGGGGTGCCGACCGGCTACGCCGGCGGGGTGAGCCGCGACCAGTTCGGCGACGCCCACGTGCGGCTCTCCCGCGAGGCCGGGCTCGACCTGCGCTTCCTCCAGCAGGTGCCCAGGTCGCCGCTCCTCGCGATGGTCTTCTCCGCCCACCCGCCGGCCTACTCGTTCGTGGGCGACGACAGCGCGGACCTCAACTACGACCTCGCGCGCCTGCCGGAGGGCTGGCTCGACGAGGTCGAGCTCGTGCACTTCGGGTGCATCAGCCTGGTGCGCGAGCCGTACGCCACGCGGCTCGCGGAGCTGGCCGAGCGGGTGCACGCGGCGGGGAAGCGGATCTGCTTCGACCCCAACTACCGGAACCTCATGACCGAGGCGTTCCGGCCCCGGATGGAGCGGCTCGCCGCCCTGGCCGACTTCATCAAGGCGTCGGAGGAGGACCTCGGCCTCATGTTCCCGGAGCTGACCCACGACGCGGCGGTGGCACGGCTCCGGGCGCTCTCACCCCGGGCCCACGTCCTCGTCACCATGGGGGCCCGCGGGATGCGGCTCCACACGCCGGACCGCGAGCTCGTCCAGCCGGCGTTCCGGGTCGAGGTGCAGGACACGGTGGGCGCGGGGGACTCGACGATGGCTGCCTGGATGGCGGGCGTGCTCGGCGAGCCCGGCGCGGGCCCGGAGCGACACCTCCGCCTCGCCGCGGCGACGGCGGCGCTGGTGTGCACGAGGCCGGGGGCCTACGCGCCGACGCGGCAGGAGGTCGACGCGTTCCTGGCCGCGCAGCGCGCGGGCTGACGGGCTCGGCTCGGCTCGGAAACGCTACGCGGGCGGGAGCACGTACCACTGCCCCTTCGCCCCCTGCTCGCGGCGGAGGAGGCCCTCCGCCTCCATGTGCTCGAGCAACCGCGAGAAGGACGAGAACCCGAACTCGCGCTCGTCGAAGTCCGGCTCCTTTCGCACGATGGCCGCCTTGATCGCGGACGGGTTCACCGGCCCGGCGGCCTTGGAGAGGATCGCCGAGGCGGCCTCGCGCGCGACCTCCGGGATGGCCTTCTCGCGCGGCGCCTTCTCCTTCTCCTTGGAACCGTCGCGCCGCTTGCTCTGGCCCGGACGGAGGTAGATGAACTCGTCGCAGGACTTCACGAAGAGCGGGCTCGTCGCCTCCTTCACCGCCATCCCGATCACGATCCGATCGTTCTCCCGCAGCTTGTTGGCGAGCGGGACGAAGTCGGAGTCGCCCGAGGCGAGCACGAAGGTGTCGATGTGCTCGCGCAGGTACGCGAGCTCCAGGGCGTCGATCACCAGCCGGACGTCCGCGCCGTTCTTCCCCGCGCGGGTGGAGGGCGGGACGTCGACGAGCTCGACGCCCTTGTCGTGCAGCCGCTGGGTGGCCGCCGCGAACCGCGTCCAGTCCGCGTACGCCCGGCGGAAGACGACCTTGCCCTTCTCGAGCAGGGCGTCGAGGGCGGGCTGCAGGTCGAAGGTCTCCGCGGACAACCCGGTCCGGGTGACGAGGTTCTCGAAGTCGATGAAGAGCGCGATCCGCTGATCGCTGGTCTCACGTTTCATGCCGGCAACCTGACAGGACCGGGGCGCCGCCGCAACCGCTACTTGTCGCCCTGGAAGATGAGCGGGAGCCCGCCCTTCGGGTTCCCGACGATGACGACCTTCGCGTTCTCGCTCCCGGCGAGCTTCTCCGTGGCCTCGATCCCCTTGAACTGGAGGTACTCGGGGGTGAGCCCCTGCCGGACGATGCTCTGGTACTTCGCGATGCCCTCGGCCTCGATCTGCTTGCGCTGCGCCTCCTGGCGCTCGCGGTCCAGGGTGAACCGCATCTTCTGGGCGCGCTGCTCCTCGGCGAGCTTGTCGGCGATCGCGGTCTTGATGGCCTCGGGGAGATCCACGTCCCGGACGAGGAACGCCTCCACGACGACGTGCTTGCCCTCCAGCGCCCGGGTGACCTCGTCGTAGATCTGGCGCTCGATCTCCTCGCGCCGGGTCGAGTAGATCTCCTCGGGCTGGTAGCGGCCGAACACCTTGCGCGCCTCGGAGCGGATCACCGGCCCGACGATCTTCTCGTCGTAGTTCGGCCCGACCTGGGTCTGGAGCTCGAACAGCTCGCCGATGACCGGGCGGTACCGGACGCTCGCGTCCACGCGGATGGCGAGGCCGTTCGAGGAGAGGACGCTCAGCTGCTCCTTCATCTCGTGCACGCGCGTGTCGTAGAGGATGACGTCGTTCCAGAGCGGCATGACGTGCAGGCCCTCGTCGAGCAGCTCCTTGCTGGTGCCGCCGCCCAGCGACTTGAAGACGATCCCCCGGTTCCCCGACGGGACGGTGGGGCAGTGGCACGCGCCCAGGAACGGCGCGACGACGAGCGCGAGGAGGAGCAGGGTGGGGAGCGGCCGGTGCATGTTCACCTCGGGGGAAGACTCCGGGCGAAGCCTAATCGAGCCTTGCCGCGCTGCGCCAGCCCGACCGGCCCCTCTCCCAGGGCCCGCGGCACCGCCTCGTCGGGCGGTGCGACCAAAAGGGCGCTCGACTCGTGCGTCCATTCCACGGATCGTTGCATCTTCGGACGTGGTACGCGGGGGCAGCTCCCGGGGATCGAGCTCCGGGCGGCGGATCGAGGAGGCGGCGATGGACGAGAGCGAGCGCGTGGAGGAGGCGGACGCGGAGACGGGCGGGACCCGGACCGAGGTCGTCGCCAGCACGCTGGAGGCGCTCCAGGCGCGCGTCGAGCGCGCCGATCGCGAGGCGCTGCGCGGCGCGATCGCCTTCAACCGGCCGCCGGGGGCCGGGGAGCACACCCGGGACGAGTAGGGCGAGCCGGCGTCAGTGGGTCGGGGGCGCCGGCTTCGCGGCCCCGTCGACGCGCGCGCAGGCCTGCTTCTCACCGCCGGCGCAGGCCTTCTGGAAGAGGTCGCCGGCGCGGGCCGCGTCCCTCTCCCTCCCCTTGCCGGCCAGGAACGCCTCGCCGAGGCGCGCGCACGACTCGGGCGCGCCGAGCTCGCACCCCATGGCCCACCAGTCCGCGGCGCGCACGGCGGCCTCGCCCCTGTTCCCGGGAGCCACCCCCTCGTCGTACAGCGCCCCGAGCCTGGCGCACGCGTACGCGTTCTTGGACCGGCAGCTCCGCTCGTAGTACGCGAGGCTGCGCGAGACGCTCATCCGGACCCCCTGGCCGTACTCGTACATGAGGCCGAGCTCCCAGCACGCGAGGGGATCCTCGGCGCCGCACGCACGGTCGAACGCCTGCCGCGCGCGATCGAGGTCCTGCGCCACCCCCTCGCCCCGCATCAGCATGCTGCCCAGCCACACGCAGGCGGGAGCGTCGGCGCCCGCGCACGCCTCGTCGAGGAGCGCGGCCGCGCGCCGGGGATCGACCGGGACCCCGTCTCCGTGCAGGTGCCGGCGGCCCAGCTTCCCGAGCGCGGCGCACGCCCCGACCTTCGCGTCGCCGCACGCCTCGGCGAGCTCCTCGGGGCCGGGCGCGGCGGGGGCCTCGAGGTCCGCGGCGCGCGCCGATCCGAGGCACAGCAGGAGCGAGACCACCGGGACGATCGACGCGGGACGCATGGCCCCATGATCCCCCGCCTCCGGCGGCCCGTCCAGCGAACACGTCGCCGGCGCCGGACCTCGTGCGAAGCCGCCCGCGCTCCGGTACACCCGGGAGACCAGACCATGCTCCCGGCCGCCCTCCTGACGACCCTCGCCCTGGCCCTCCCCGCCTCCGCCGGAGCAGGACCGGACGCGGGGGCGGCGGCGACGGCCGTCGAGCGGGTCGAGGTCGAGGGCAACCGGCGCACCTCGGCGGAGTTCGTCCGGAGCTCGCTCGGCCTCGCCCAGGGCGAGCTCTTCGACCCCGCCTCGATCCCCGCCCTCGAGCAGCGGCTCATGAACCGCCGCATCTTCCGGAGCGTCCGCATCCGAGGGGTCCCGGGGCCCGGGGGCGTGGTGGTGCGCGTGACGGTGCAGGAGCGGCTCACGCTCGTGCCGATCCCCGTCGCGTTCGCCTCGGACGGCGTGTTCACGGGAGGCCTGGTCCTCCTCGACTCGAACGTCTTCGGCGCCGGGGAGCAGCTCGTCGCCGGCGGCCTCGCGTCCAACCGGGGGACGACGGGCTTCCTCATCTACCGCGACCCCGGGGTCGCCTTCTCGCGCTGGCTGCTCGCGGCCCGGGTCTCCGGCGGCGACACCCGGCGCGAGCGGTTCGACGACCGCGCGCTCGCGTACGCCTACCGCGACCGGTTCCTCGAGGCGGGCCTCGCGGGCGGGTACCGGCTCGGCGATCGCTTGTCGATCCTCGCCGGCTGGTTCGAGCGCCGGGACGACGTGCGCGCGGCGCCCGGCCGGGCCGCGCCGCCCGAGGG
>JAEYOU010000289.1 GCA_023411405.1 Pseudomonadota bacterium
GATGACGGGCGTGCACCTGCCCGGCGGACGGAGCGCGATCGGCGCGCTCCTCCCCGGGTCGCGGGTGGTGCGCCATCGCCTGACGCCGGCCGAGCAGGCGAAGAAGCGGGCCATGCTCGAGCGCTACGCCTCGCAGCGCGAGGCGCTGGCGCCGCTCCGGGTCGAGGAGGAGCACTTCCGGCTGGCGGGCCCGCTGTCCCCGTGGGCGCGGCCGCACTCCGGCGCGCTGCGCTACGAGCTCTGCGGGTGGACGACGTTCGAGGAGTTCCGGACCGCCGCGATCCTCGGGCTCCGCGCGCTCGGCATCGGGGAGGGCGAGGACGCGCCCGCGCTGGCGCGCCCCTGGTGACGCCGCGCGCGGTCGCGGCGCCCCACGCCGCGTCCAGCGCCGAGGACCGGGCGGCCGGTCGGGCAGGGCGTCAGCGCAGGACCGTCTCGGTCGTCGTGAGGGCCGGGGAAACGCAGCGCAGGGTGAGCGTGCCCGCCGCGGCCTCGCCGGTGACGAAGCAGGCCTCCCCGCGCGAGAGGAAGGCGTCGTCCCCGCGCGGCAGGTGGCTCGCGGTCACCCGCGTCGCGGCGGCGAGGACGGTCCCCGCGCCGTCGATCCGCATCGCGTAGGTCCCGTCGAAGCTCTGCGCCCCGCGGGCCGCGCCGGTCCACCGCTCCCAGAGCACGAGGAACTGGCCGTCCCCGAGCGCCACCAGCTTCGGCCGCTCGGCGTGCTGGGTGTTCCCGGCGCCGGCGTAGTCGGTGAGCCACTGCAAGCGGTTCGTGCGTGCGGCCCCGCTCGAGGTGACCGCGAACGGTACGCCGAAGCCGGCGTCGATCGCGCCGCCGGGCGCGCCCGAGGCGAAGTCCGGCGACGTGCGCACCAGGGCGAGGTCGCGCGAGCCGTTGACGAGCGCGGCGTCGGTCACGGCGCGCTCGGTGGCGAGGAGGAGGAGGAAGCCGCCGTTCCCGGTCGTCGCGTCGGTGCGCGCGAGGTCGCCGAGCCGCGTGAACGTGTTGTTCGCGCCGAGGGTACCCTTCACGTGGAAGAGCGGAAAGCCCGAGCCGGCCGCGCCGCCGCGGACGCGCGACGCGATCACCTGGCGCGGGTAGGCGTCGCCCAGGTGGACCTCGTAGAGGTCGGTCCCTTCGACCAGGTACCGCTGATCGAAGGAGTGACTCACCCAGATCCCGCTGGTGCGGCTGACGGCCCCCGTGGTCGCGTCGAGGGAGGTGCTGATCGCCTTCTGATGGCGGGCCTTCACGCCGTCGTCGTACGTCGTGTTGATGCCGTGGACGAGGGCGAGCTGACCGCCCGCGAGCGCCAGCCGCGCGCTCGAGGCGACGCCGGGGTTGATGAGCGGCTCCGCGTCCCCGTCGAACCGCGCGCGCGCCAGGTCCAGATCGACGTCGAAGACGACCGCGCCGCTCCGGTCAGCGCGATAGACCCGCACCACGTCGGCGCGGTGCTGGCCCGGCGGCGGGTAGCGCGGGTCGACCGAGGCGTCCTCGGTGGCGGTGGCGTAGTAGAAGCCGCCGTCGGGCGCGGCGGTGAAGCCGAGGAGGAGGCCGAGCGTCGGCGCCTCGAAGGCCGCGGTCAGGACCGGTCCGGCGCCGGCGTGCGTGAAGCGCAGGATGAAGGTCCGGGCGCGGGCCGGGTCGTCGTACGACTGGAGCGCGACGTCGAACCCGGCCGCGCCGGGCGACACCACGATCTCGGGGAGCTTGCCGTACTGCGGATCCCAGTCGCCGGGACCGACCAGGTCCCGGCGGTTCACGTCGAACGGGACGAGGCCGAGGTCGCGCACCGCGGCGGCGGTCCTCGGGACGAACGCGCCGGGCGTCCCTCCGGGTGCTCCGCTCCCGGTGGAGGCGCCGCCGCAAGCGGCGGCACAGAGGAGCGCGGCGAGCCATGGGGCGGAGCGGCGGTCGAGGGGAGGGGAGCCCGGCGGGACGGAGCGGCGAGGCGCGGTAGGGCGAGTGGGCATGGATCGCCTCGGGAGGAGAGCTCCTTCGAGGAGACGAGCGAGCTCGGCACCGCATCGTACCGCGGACCGTGTACCCTGCGGGGGCTCGGGAGCTCGGACGAGCGCGCCACCGCTGGGGTCGCCTCGTCGTCGTACCGGTCGCGATGCCGTCGTGCGCGGACCTGCGGTCGAGGTTCGGGCTCCCTCGCACGGAGCGTCCGGGGTCGGAACGCCCCACCCGCGCTCCGCGCCAGGCAAGCTAAGATGCCCTCCGATGCCCGCCCCCGACGACGGAATCCGGCAGGTCTCCATCGGCCGGCACATCCTCGGCCTGGCGCTGGCCCTGGTCGCCCCCGCGATCGGGCTCTTCATCCGCCGGCTGCCTCCGCCGGACCTGGGCCCTCCCTATCTGCTGTTCTGCCCCCCGATCCTGGTCGCCGCGCTCGTGGGCGGGCCGTGGAGCGGGCTCGTCTCGACCGCGCTGTGCGCGGCCCTCTCGGCCGCGTGGGTCTCCTCCTCTGCCGGCGCGGACGGCATGTCGCCGCGCGACGGGGTGAGCCTGGCCGCGTTCGTGCTGAGCGGCTTGCTCGTGACGCTGCTCGCCCACCTGCACCGCAGGGCGCAGGGTCGCGCCGCGGCAGCGGAGCGCGCAGCCGCCCGCGCGCGCCTCGAGGACAGCGAGGAGCGGCTCCGCCGGAGCCGCCGCGACGCCCACATGACCGCGGCCCAGCTCGCCGCCGTCATCCGCGGCGTGCAGGACGGCATCTCGCTCGCAGACCAGAGCGGTCGCTTCGTCCTGGTGAACCCGGCGTACGCCCGGATCCACGGCTTCGCGAACGCCGACGCCGGGTGGGCGGATCTCTCCGCCGCCTTCGACGCGCTGGAGCTCAGCGAGCCGGACGGCCGCGTCCTCCCGCGCGAGGAGTGGCCCACCGCGCGCGTCCTGCGCGGCGCGTCCTTCGCGGAGTGGGAGCTGTGCGCGCGGCGCCGCGACACCGGGCGCGTCGCGTTCCACAGCTTCAGCGGGGCGCCGATCCGCGGCGACGGCGACCAGGTCGAGCTCGCGCTCGTCGTCACGCGCGACGTCACCGAGCGCCGCCGCGCCGCGCAGCGGCTCGACGGGGAGCGCCAGCGCCTCGCCGTCACCTTGCAGTCCATCGGCGACGCCGTGATCGCCACCGACGTCGAGGGGTGCGTCACCGACTTCAACGCCGTGGCCGAGCGGCTCACCGGGTGGCCTGCGGACGAGGCCCGCGGCCGCCCGCTGTCCGAGGTGTTCCAGATCGTCGCCGAGGACACGGGGGAACCTGTCGAGGCGCCCGTGGCCCGGGTCCTGCGCGAGGGGATGGTGGTGGGGCTCGCGAACCACACCGCCCTCGTGGCGCGCGACGGCCTGCGGCGCCCCATCGCCGACAGCGCCGCCCCGATCCGCACCGCGGCCGGGGAGATCATCGGGGTGGTGCTGGTCTTCCGCGATCAGTCGGAGGAGCGCCGGGCCGAGCAGGCGCAGAAGCTGGAGATCGTGGGGCGCCTCGCCGGCGGCATCGCGCACGACTTCAACAACCTCCTCACCGTCATCCTCGCGGGCGTCGCGGAGCTGCGGCGGTCGCCCGGCGACGGCCCGAACCTCCGGGAGATCGTCGAGGAGATCGGCGCGGCCGGCGATCGCGCCCGCGAGCTGACGCAGCGGCTGCTCGCCTTCGCGCGCAAGCAGGTGATCGCCCCGGTCGCCCTCGATCTCGGCGCGGTCGTCCACGACACCGAGAAGCTGCTGCGCCGGCTCCTCGGCGAGGACGTGGTCCTGACCACCCGGCGCGCGGCGGATCTCCGGCCGGTCCGGTGCGATCGCGCGCAGGCGGAGCAGATCGTCGTGAACCTCGCCGTGAACGCGCGCGACGCGATGCCCGCCGGCGGGCACCTGACGATCGCGACGGAGAACGTGGAGGGGGGCGACGGCGCGGCGGAGTCCGGGAGCGAGCGGCTGCCGCCGGGACGCTGGGTCCGGCTCACGGTGAGCGACGACGGGGAGGGGATGGCGCCCGAGGTGCGGGAGCGCATCTTCGAGCCCTTCTTCACCACCAAGGAGCTGGGCAAGGGCACCGGCCTCGGCCTGTCCACCGTGTACGGGATCGTCGTCCAGAACGACGGGTTCATCCGGGTGGAGTCCGCGCCCGGGCGCGGCACGACCTTCGAGATCTACCTGCCCGAAGCGCCGGACGGGGCGCCGCGGGAGCTGCCCCCGCGGGCGCACGCGCCGCAGCGGGGCACCGAGACGATCCTCGTCGTGGAGGACGACGCGCAGGTCCGCGCCGTCACCGTCCGCGCCCTGCGCGCCGCGGGGTACGCCGTCCTCGTGGCCGCCCGCGGCGACGAGGCGCTGGAGGCGTCGGCGCGGGAGCCCGGCCGCATCCACCTCCTCCTCACCGACGTGGTCATGCCCGGGCTGGGGGGCCGCGCGGTCGCCGAGCGGATCGGGGCGGAGCGGCCGGGGGTGCGCGTTCTGTACGTGTCCGGCTACACGCAGAAGGTGTTCGACGGTCGCGGTGAGCTGGAGCCGGGGGTCGAGTTCCTGGCCAAGCCGTTCACCCCGGACGCCCTCCTCGCGCGCGTGCGGGCGGTGCTGGACGCGCCGGAGCGGGCGGCCGGCTGACCCGGCTACCGCGCGGCGTCCGCCGCGAACAGCCGCGCGACCAGCGCGGCGATCTCCTCGCGCCGCTCCGGCGGGGTCCGGGCGAGGATCCCGTGCTGCTGGAGGACGGCGATGAGCTTCGCCGGGACGACGCCCTCGCCGCCGACGATCTCCACGTGCCCGGCCCGGACCACCTCGACCGCGAGCCGCGGATCGGCGTCCACGGCCGTGTTCTCCTGCTCGCCGACGCTGAAGACGTAGTCGTCCTCGCGGCAGGCGCCGTCGTCGCCACGCCGCCGGCAGCTCCCCCGCTCGTCGGTGACCACCTTGAGCGCGACCCGCACCTCCGGGCCGAGCGTGCCCGGGTGGCGCGTCATGGCGGAGCCCGGCGGGATCTCGGTCCAGTTGCTCCCGGCCACGACCTGGCAGACGAGGGCGGTGATCCCGAGCGTGGCCCAGTGGAGCCACCGGGCGCCGCAGTGCGAGGAGGCGCGGATCCCGCCGAAGGGCGACGAGACGGTGAAGAGCCGGTAGGTGAACCCACCCGCGGCGCGGAGCGGGTCGGCGCGCTCGGCGACCAGCGCCCGCCGGGCCACCAGCCCACCCTGGCTGTGCGCGAGCACGGTGAGCTGGCCGGGCCGGAGCTTCGCCTGGAGCGCCTCGAGCGCCTGGACCAGCTCCCCCGCGGTGTCGTCGATGCTCCGGCGGTGATCGTAGTTGAAGCAGGCGGTCTGCTGGCCGTGGGCCTCGAACACCTGGGCGAGCTCGCGGAACCGCCCGCCGGAGTCCTTGCAGCCGTGGACGAACAAGGTGAGCGGGCGGTCGGGATCGAGGCCCAGCCGGCCGGCGCCCCCGGGCGTGCACGCGTCGAGCCCGGCGATGCGGGCGCCGGGATCTCCGGGGCCGACCTTCACCACGGCGGCCGGCCGGACGGCGCCGGCGCACGCGGGCAGGAGGAGCGCGAGCAGGAGTCCCCAGGTCGGTCGAGGCGAGGCCATCGACGCCCAGCGTAGCCTCGATCGGGTCGATCACTCCACCTCCTGCGCTCCTCGGCGAGGCGCTCACCGGACCCGCCCCACGAACAGGACGCGGTGCGGCTCGTCCACGCCGGCGATCCGGTGCGACTCGAGCACGCGGCGCTCGACCAGGTCGAACTGGCGCCGGAACCCCTGCTCGAACCACGGCGTCGTGTACCACGCCGGCACGGGCGGCTTGCGCTCGGGATCCCCGCCCCACAGCCCGAGCGGCATGAACTCCACGAGGACGAGCCGGCGTGCGTAGCCGCCGATCCGCTCCAGGACCTCGGAGAGCTTGTGACCCTGCGCGAGCAGCAGGTGATGGGTCACGGCGAGCGCCATCGCCACGTCCGACCGGAACACGCGCGGCGCGTCCGGGTACATGGGGAGCATGAAGTTGAGCAGGTAGGACTCGAAGCCGAGCCGGGGCTCGCGCCGGAGGAGGGCGTACGACTTCTCGATGGCCACCGGATCGTTGTCGGTGTTGACGCACCGGAGGGAGGGGTTCCTCGCGGCGACGATGGCGGACGCGAGCCCCACGTTCCCGGCGAGGTCCAGGCACGTGCGCGCCTCCGGGGCGTGCCGCGCCACCAGCTCGGCGAGCTGGAAGAAGCGCCCGAAGCGGTTGCCGGGGTGCGGGGCCAAATCGGCGAGGACCGAGGCGTCGCCCTCCTGGTACGCGCCCCACGACGTCTGGAGCGCGGGGGCGGAGGCGCAGGTCCGGGCGATCCACTGTGCGTCGATCCGCTCGTCCGAGAACGACGCGGGCGTCTCGCCCGCCAGGGCGAGGAAGCGCTCGAAGAGGATCGTCCGGCGGAACTCCTTCTTCGCGATCTTGAGGCTGCGCGCCGCCATCAGGATCGCGTAGCCCTCCAGCTGCTCGCCGCGGGCGAGGAACGCGAGGGGGACGGCGGTCTCGTTCACGAACTCGGCCCGCGCCGGCCAGCCCTCCTGCCGGCGGCCGATGCTGCCCAGGTCCACCCAGCGGGGCCGGCTCCGGTCGAAGCACACGTTGTACGGGTGCGCGTCGCGGAGCGTGAAGCCGAAGCGGTTGCACAGCCGCTCGGTCTCCAGGATCGCCAGCGCCGCGTCGCGCAGCATCGAGGCAGTCCACTCCGTGGGCCGCGCGGGGGTGAGCCGCCGGTGCCGCAGGACCCAGCCGAACCCGCCCGCGACGAGCTCCGTCGGCTCCGTCTCGACCAGGAGTCCGGCGTCCACGAGCGCGGCCACGAGCCCGGAAGCGAAGAGCTCCCGGACCCACGCGACCTGGTGCGGGTAGATGCCCCGGTAGACCTCGCCTCTCCACAGGAACGGCCGGCCGACGTCGTCGAGGGTCGTGAAGCCGAGGAACTCGATCTCGGCGGCCGGGATCGCTCGCCGCCGCGCCTGCACCGAAGCCGAGAGCGCGCGGAGGGCGCGCCGGCCGAGGAGCCGCGCGTGCAGGAGCGGGGTTCGCGGCGCCGGGGGCGCTGAGGCGGCGGGGCTGCTCGGGTCGAGGGCGGGAGCCATCCGGCTGGTCTGGGGGACGAGAAGCGCGGGGGCGAGGGCGCGAGGGGGCGATCCCCCTTGCGAGCGTTCGGTCACGTACCCGGACGGCGAAAGTGCTTGCCAGCGCCGGTCACCGGCTGACACCCTTCGGGGTAGCAACCGACAGGGCGGGTTCGTCCGTAAGCGCCGGCCATCCCGGCGACAAACACACCAGGCATTGGGGAGGGTACCCATGATCGGCAGAACCAGGAAGCGCGTCGCCATCGCGGCGGCAGCGTGCGCGCTCACGATGGCATGTGGCAGTGGTGGCGGCGGCGGCGGCGGCGCTCGGACCTGCGAGACCCCGGGCGGCAAGCTCACCCTCGGCGAGTACGAGGTCCAGAACAACACCTACGTCAACACGGAGGCCACTCTCCCCGCGCACCCGGAGACGGACTTCACCCAGTGCGCGAGCCTCGGCGCCGGCAGCACGGCGAGGACGGTCGATGCGTCCTGGACGTGGAGCTGGCCGCACCAGAGCGATCCCGAGGAGCAGATCGTGCGCGCGACGCCCTCGATCATCTACGGCTTCAACCCCTGGAACGCGGGGAGCACGACGCCCAACCTGCCCCGCAGGGTGAGCGAAGTTCAGTCGCTCCAGGTGGACGCGGAGTCCGTCGACCAGACCGTGAGCGACGGCTCGGTGGGCCGCGTCGCGGTCATCGTCTACCTCACCGAGTCCAACGTGAAGCCGGTGGGGGAGAACGCGCTGGACATCCGCGGGACGATCAGCGTGTTCGTCAACGACTATCCGGCCCGCGCAGGCTCCGGGACAACCGTCCAGATCGGTGGCGTGGTCTACGACGTGTTCGTGAGCGGCTCGGCGGTGCTCTATTTCCGCCGGCCCGATGTCGATACGCCGGTGACCGCGCTCCACCTCGACGTCGCCGAGTTCCTGGCGGACAGCGTGGGTCGGGGCGTGCACCAGCCGACGTGGTGGGTCGCCTCGGTCTCGACTGGCCCGATCGTGCACGAGGGCACCGGCTCGCTCGGGCTCGAGGACTACAAGGTCACGTTCCGGGCAGGGTCGCTGCCCATCCGGGGAACGCTCACCGTCACGACAGCGGGGACAGGCAGCGGCACGGTCACGTCGAGGCCGGCCGGGATCGACTGCGGCCCGACGTGCAGCGCGAGCTTCACGGCCGGCACCGCGGTCACCCTGACCGCGTCGGCGGACGAGGGCTCCACCTTCGCCGGGTGGAGCGGCGCGTGCACGGGGAGCGGGGCGTGCACCGTCACGATCGACGACGAGACGGCCGTGGTCGCCACGTTCGACCGCACCGCGAGCGACACCGCGACCTGCGCGCCCGGCGGGACGCTCACGCACGGGGAGTACCTGCTCGAGAACGGCACGTACGGCAACGAGCAGTCGCCGAGCCCGATCTCCAACTTTACCCAGTGCGCGACGCTCGAGGCGGGGACGGCGGCGGGGGCCGTGAACGCCTCCCTGGAGTGGTCGTGGCCGCAGACTGCGAATCCGACCGTCCGCGCGACCCCCGCCCTCGTGTACGGGTTCAAGCCGTGGAGCCCCGCCAGCACGACGGCAAACCTCCCCGCCCTGCTCGGCGACGTCGGGGCGCTGACGATCGACGCCGGCGTCGAGCAGGAGGTCGGGACGGATCAGGTCAGCCTCGTGGTGGTCACGGTCTGGCTCACCTCGTCGAACGCGAAGGCGCAAGGGGAGACCGTCCTCCCGATCGTGGGGAGCCTCAACATCTTCCTGAACTCCTACGGCTCGAGCGGCACCGGGCCGACCCCGGTCACCATCGACGGGGTCGACTACGACCTGTTCCGGAGCGGGACGTCGACCACGCTCAACTACTGGCGCCGGAACGGCCAGAGCACGCCGATCACGGAGCTGCACCTCGACGTGGCGAAGTTCCTCGCGGACGGCCAGAGCCGAGGCGTGTTCGACCCGGCCTGGTGGGTGGCCTCGGTCGAGACCGCCACGTGGCTGACGGAGGGCACGGGCAGCCTCGGGCTCACCGATTACGCGGTGGGCTTCCAGCCTGCGGAGCAGTGACGGTCCCCGGGCCGGCGGGCCAGCAGAAGGGCCCGCCGGCCAGCCCTCCTGCCGGCGTCCGATCCAGCCACGGCCCCCACCGACACGTGCTTTGGGGCTATGCTCTCGCCTCGACCAACAGGGAGGCGCACCGCCATGTCGATCATCTGGACCCGCAGCTCGTGGCTCGCCGCCCTGCTCACCCTGGGGCTCGCGCTCGCCTGCACCGACGCCAACAAGGTCCCCGCCGAGGCCGCCCTCCAGACCGCGGAGGCTGCGGTCGCCTCGCTCGGCGACGTGGGGATGAAGTACGTCCCGGAGCAGACGCAGGAGCTCCAGAGGTCCCTGGCCGGCGCGAAGGAGCTGGCCGCCAGGAAGGACTACAAAGGCGCCCTGGCTGCCGCGGCGCCCATCCCGGACAGGGCCAAGCAGGTCCTCGCGGCCGCCAACGCGAAGCAGGACGAGCTGCACAAGCACGAGGCGCTGACCAGGACCTTCCGCGAGCTCTCCGCGCCGATCCCCAACATGCTCGCGATGCTGAAGAGCCGGCTCGAGATCCTCTCCCAGTCGAAGAAGCTCCCGGCCGGCATGACCAAGGCGAGCCTCGAGGTGGTACAGGCAGGCACGGCCGAGCTCGAGTCCCGCCTCGGCGCCATGCAGGCACAGGCCAAGGGCGGCGATCTCGAGGGCGCCATCGCCAAGGCCGGCGAGCTCAACGCCAAGGGGACGGAGCTCCTGCGGTCGATCGGCATGGCGCAGTAGCCGGCCGCGGCCGCCTGCCCGCCGGAGGGACTCCCTCCCTCAGGCGGTGACCCACTCCCGCAGCACGCGGTCGATCTGCTCCTCCGAGAGCTCGCCCGCGTCCGCCATCTCCTTGATCCGCCTCGTGATGGCCCGGAGCTCGGATTCACCGAAGGTGATCCCCATCTCGCGCGCCCGGTAGGCGATCGCGTGGCGCCCGGTGAGGCGGCTCCCCACGATGAGCTTGCGGGAGAGGCCGAACGCCTCCGGCGGGATGATCTCGTAGGCCCCGGGGTTCGTCATCATCGCCTTCAGGTGCATCCCGGCCTTGTGCGCGAAGGCGGTCTCGCCGGTGACCACGTTGTTGAACGGGACCTCGACGCCGACCACCCGCGCGACGAGCCGCTCCAGCTCCCGGAGCTGGCCGAGCCGGTACCGCTCCGAGACGGCCTGCGGCTCGAGCGAGTACATCCGCGCGATGAACCCCCCGAGCGGCGTGATGCCGACGCGCTCGCCGATCCCGAGCACCGACACGTCGACGTGGGAGGCGCCGGCGCTCACCGCCTCGTAGGCGTTGGCGATCGCGCAGCCGGTGTCGTTGTGGCCGTGGAAGCCGACGTCGCAGCGGACCGCGTGCCGGACCTCGCGCACGAGGGCGAACACCTGGCGCGGCGTGGCGATGCCGACCGTGTCGGGCACGTGCACCCGGTGCACGCCGAGCCGGTCGGCCGCCTGGTAGACCGCCAGGAGGTCGGCCACGTCGCTCCGGAACGCGTCCTCGGCGGAGAAGCGGACCTCGAGCCCGCTCCGGAGGGCCAGCTCGATGGGCGGGCCCATGAGGTCGATGATCTGCTCGATCGAGCGTCCGTGCGAGGAGTCGCGCAGGATCCGGCTCGTCGCGAACAGCAGGCCGATGCCGCGGACGCCGGTGTCCACCGCGGCCTTCACGTCGTCCACCACGCACCGCGAGTGGGTGATCACGCGGGCGGTGAGCCCGGCCTTCACGAGCTGGACCGCGTCGCGCTGCGACTGCGGCGAGGCGGCCGGGCTCGTCACCTCGATGTACTCGACCCCGAAGGTGTCGAGCGCCCGCGCGATCTCCAGCTTGTCCTCGGTGCGGAACGCGGCCTTCGAGAACTGCTCCCCCTCGCGCAGCGTGGTGTCGATGAGCTTCCAGGCGGCCGGGATCACCTGGGTTCTATATCAGCCGCGCGGCGGTGGTTCCACGACCGCTGGTTTGTCCACTCGCCCCTCGGCACGCATCGGTATGATGCGCCCCTTCCTGGGGAGGGCGGATGAACCGTCGGTCGAGGGCGCTGCTTGTACTCGTCGCCGTGGGCGCGGCCGCCTGCGAGGGTGATCGGAGGGGAGCGGCCGAGGCGGCGGCCGACCTCTGCACGACCTGGCTCGCGGCGGAGGTCACGCACCAGGAGACCTGCCGGGCCGCTTCGGCAAGCTACCTGGAGCGCCGGATCGCGGGCCTCCCCGCGAGCTGCGCGCTGCTGCGCCGCTCCGTGCTCGAGGGCCGGATCGGCTTCGATCGTGCCAGCAGCGCCGCGTGCGCCGCGTCGCTCGAGGTGACGTACGCGGGCGCGCCCTGCGACGCCCCGCCTCCGGCCGAGCCGGAACGCTGCCGCGCTGCGTTCCGTCCCCTCGTTCCACACGGCGGGACCTGCACGCAGCCGGCGGACTGCCTCGACGGCTGGTGCGTGTTCCCGGAAGGCACCTGCCCGCGGCCGGGCGTGTGCGTACCGCTCGGCGAGGAGTACGACGCGTGCGATGAGTCTGCGCCCTGGCCAGCGCGCCGCGACAGCTGCCGGGCCGGGCTCGACTGCGTCTGGACGGGCGAGGGCGTCTCCACGTGCCGCGCCCCTCCCGCACCCGTCGGCGAGGGCTCCCGCTGCGGGAGCGGCCTCTCCTGCGACTCCGGCCTGTACTGCCGCGGCTCCGGTGGAGGGGGGGAACCGGAGTGCCGTCCCGAGCTCCGCCTCGGGGACCCCTGCCCGGACGGATCGGGCTGCGCGACGGGGCTCGTGTGCAACCGCTACACGGCGTGCGCGCGGTACGTGGGCGAGGGTGCGAGCTGCGCCGAGGTCACGGCGATCTGCGGCAGCGGCCTGTTCTGCGACGACGCGGGGGGGTGCGAGGCGTATCCCGTCGAGGGGGAAGGCTGTTCGCTCGACCGCGGGTGCCTCGACGGGTTCTGCTCCAGCGTCGATTCGCGCTGTCACCGATCTGGCGGGACCGGGGCTCCCTGCTCCGAGACGGAGCCGTGCGACGGCAACACGCACGCCTGCGTGGACGGGGTCTGCGTGCCCGAGTGCCCGGGCTGGTGACGGCGCGCCCGCGCCGCCTCGCACCCTGCGTCACGACGCGAACGGAAACGGCTCGTTCTGGAGGTCCCGGACGAGGCCGCCCGAGGTCGGGTCGGTCCGGAACCCGAAGCGGCGGAGGTAGTCGGGCTGGAAGAAGCCGGTCTCGAGCCGCTTCATCCCGCGGGCGCGGAGCCGGCGGATGAAGACCCGCATGAGGCCGTCGGAGACCCCCTTGCCCCGGTGCTTCCGGGCGACGGTCACCTTCTCCATGTTCACGCGGTCCGGGCTCACCTGCCGGTAGTAGAGCCCGCCGATGACGGTGTCGCGCGGATCGAGGCAGAGCAGGTACTCGTGCTCGGCGGAGAACGTCACCTGCAGGTTCGACTCGTGGAAGAGGTGCAGCAGCCGCGCGACCTCCCGCGGGGAGACGGGGCCGCGCACGGTGTACCGATCGCCCGCCTCGTCGGTGAGCGCGACCACGACCTCGGTCACGAAGTGCCCGCCCGAGGGCATCGAGATGAGGGCCACCTCGTCGGTCGGCGCGAGGTACCGGTACGTCATCCGCGCGAGGAAGTAGTCCTCCTCCGCGGTCGGCTTCGCGGCGCTCCGGACCGCGGCCACCTGGGCCTCGAGGTCGAGCTCGCCCGGGCGCGCGCGCGCCTGCTGCACGAGCTGATCGAGCGCCGCGGCGAGCTCGATCCGGGCCTTCGCGAAGACGGTGTGGCGGAAGAACCGGACGCGGGTGTCGGGCCAGGCCGCCTCCACCTCCGGGAGGCGGTACGTGCTCCAGAGCTCGCCGAGCATCTTGCCCCGCGCCTCGACGGTGGCCTGCGGGTTCACCTCCAGCCAGCGCTGGAAGCGGCGCACCGCGAACCAGACCCGGTGCGGCGTGAACCCCATCTCGCGGAGCTCCTCCAGCAGGGCCTGCATGGCGAGGGCGCGCCGCGAGGTGCGCGCGGCCTGCTCGAGGAGCGCGACGCCGCGATCGAGCCCGACCGCCTCGACGGCGGCGGCGAGCAGGATCCGCTCGTCGGCCTCGGAGGCCAGCTCCGGACGGTGCGCCAGGATGCGATCCACGAAGGCACGCTGGAAGCGGTCCAGGACCTCGTCGAGCGAGGCGCAGGGGGAGCGGTCGGACACGGACACGAGGCGCGCGCCGGTCTGATAGTCGTGCGATGGGATGATGAAGGCGGACGGCGACGGCTCGTGGAGCGCGAGCCGCCGGTGGCTCCGGTCCCAGAACCGGACGTGCAGCTCCGCGGCGCTCCAGACGAGGAACGGCCAGAGCGAGCGGAGCCGCGCCGCCTCGCCCTGGCGGAGGAGCCGCGCCACCTGCCGCTCGACGTCGTCGCCCGGGATGAACTCCTCGGTGAAGATGCCCCACTCGGCGAAGTAGCCGCCGAACTGCTCCACGAGCGGCGGCGGGGCGCCCGCGGCGAGCAGCCAGGACACCTCCTGGCGGAGCGAGGCGTAGTTCATCTGCTCGGCGACGTTCACCGCGACGTCGAAGACCTCCTTCGCCCGCGTGTGCACCGAGAGCCGGTAGACGGCCTTGCCGTGCTCGCGTCCGAGCAGCGACACGCCGGCGCCGCCCGGGGGGATGTCGCCGAGGGAGAGGAGCACGCCCTTGCCGAGGAGGAAGACGGAGGCGCGGACGATGGTGTTGTCCTCGAGCGCCTGGAGGAGGTGGCTCCGGGCCTCGGCGGGGATCCCCTCGTCGAAGACGAGCACGTCCTTCCAGCCGTACTCGGCCCCGGTCTGCGGGTCGATGGCGAGCCGCAGGTTGGGCCCGACCCAGTTGGAGAAGCCTCGCCGGAGCCGGTCCATCTCCTCGCCGGCGCGCGCGGCGAGCTCGGCGTCGTCGTGGAGCGCGAGGCGCGCGAGCGGCACCCGCACGCGCGCGAAGTAGACGGGATGGGCGATGGCGCAGGCGGTGAGGAGGCGCATCACGCCGACGAGGAGCCGGCGGTCCGACGGGTCCTCGGGGGCTCCCTTCGACTCCGCGGTTCGCGCCGCTCCGCTCAGGGCGAACGGGGCCTGCGACGCGTTCAGCTCGGCGAGGAGCACCTGGACCTGCGCGTCGGAGAGGCCGCGCTCGCCGAGATCGGCGAGGTCCTCGTCGCGGAGGGCGATCGACCCGAGCCGGTCGAGGAAGAGGCGGAGGGTCGCCATCGTCTCCGAGGGCTCCTCGTTGGCGAGGAGCACGCGGAAGGCGCGGCGGCGGACGTCGTCGTCGGGCGCGTCGCCGGCGCGGCGGAGCAGGGCGCGGCAGAGCGCGGCCTGATCGCTCTGGGCGGCGGCGAGGCCGACGTGCAGGTGGCTGATTGCGCGGCGGGCCTCGGGCCGCTCCGCCCGGAGGAGCTCGCCGGCGGCGTGGATCGAGGCGAACGTCACGTCGCCGCGCTCGATCACCTCGAGGAGCTCGGGGACGCGGGCCGGCTCGGGCGGCGCCCAGAGCCGCGGGTCGAGGTGGAGATCGCCCCCGGTGCCCTTCCGCTTGCGGGCGACGAGCGACAGGAACGCCTCCTCGCCCAGGAACCGGCGCAGGGGCTCGTTGCCCACCCAGAGCGCGGGCCGGGAGAGGAGCGCGCCCAGGTCGACGACGCTCCCCTCGCTCCCGTAGGCGAGGTCGCCGACGCGGAGCGCGCCGGGGGCGTCGGGGGCCACCTCCACCCGCAGCGCCCGGCTGCCCGCGCGGAGCTCGTTCCCCTGGAGCGACACCTCGTGCTGGAGCACCGAGAGCTCGCGCAGGACCCAGTTCGGGATCCGGAGGAAGCGGCCGTCCACGGGCAGCGCCAGGTGGCGCTGCTCGTACATCCGGTCGATGAGCTCCTTCCAGTTCTGCTCGACCACCTCGCGCCGGAAGCTGGACTTGTGGGTGAGCTCCCCGTGCTCCTGGTCGAGCGCGCGGGGCAGGAGCTGGAACGTGACGACGCGCTCGAAGGGGGCGAGGAACCGGTTCGCGCTGGCGACGAGCGAGGAGAGGAGCTCGGTCACCTCCTGCGGCGTGCGCTCCTGGACCGCCCTCGGGTTGGGCCAGACGAGGAGCGTGTTGTACTCGCGGTGATCGCCGACCAGGAACGCCTGGGAGACCGCCTCGAAGTCGCGGAAGAGGTTCTCGACGCGCTGCGGGGCGATCGTCTGGCCCTGGCGGTTCTTGTAGATCTCCTTCTTGCGGCCGGTGATCGAGAAGTGGCCTTCGGGGCTCTCGGCGAAGAGGTCCTCTGTGTGGAACCAGCCGTCGGCGTCGAGCCCTTGCTCCTCGTCGCCGGGCCGGAGGTACCCCGGGGACACGTAGGGGCCGCGGATGAGGAGCTCGCCGTCCGGCGCGCGCCGGCACTCGATGCCCGGGAGCGGCGTCCCGACCGATCCGTCCACGTACGCGCCGGGCGGCGTCATCGTGATGCCGCCGGTCGCCTCGGTCATGCCGTAGCCCGAGCAGAGCTCGGTGCCCGCGCCGTGGAACGCGCGGAAGACCACCGGGTCGAGGTAGCCCGCGGCGGAGATGCCGTAGCGGAGCCGGCCGCCGGTGATCGAGCGGAGGTGCATCGCCAGATCGTCCGGGTCGTCGGAGGCCGCCTCCCAGACGGCGGCCTCGTGGAGCTCCATCCACTTCTTGGGCACGGAGATGAAGACCGTGGGGCGGACCTGCCGAAAGTCCTCGAGGAGGGAGGCCTGCACGGTGGACCGGGCGAAGACGTACGTGGCGCCCCACCACAACGTCCCCATCAGCTCGAGCCACCGCCCGAACGTGTGGTAGAGCGGCAGGTAACAGAGGAACACGTCGCCCTCGCCGATCTCCGGCAGGGCGAACCCGCGGCAGAGCCGCTTGGTCACGATGTTCCTGTGGGTGAACATGATGCCCTTGGGCCGGCCGGTGGTGCCCGAGGTGTACATCACGGTGGCGAGGTCCCCGGCCTTCACGGCGGCGGCGCGCGCCGCGCGGACCGACTCGTCCACGCTCGCGCCCTGATCGACCATCTGGTCGAGGGAGAGGAGCCCGTGCCGCTGGGCGCTCGCGCGCGAGAACACCACCACCTCCTGGAGCTCCGGCAGGAGCGGGAGGGAGGGGAGCACCTTCGCGAGCTGCTCCTCGTCCGAGACGAGCAGGAGGCGCGCCTGCGAGTGCTTCAGCATGTAGACGATCTGCTCGGCCACCGCGTTCGCGGGGAGCGGGAAGTCCACGATGCCGGAGGAGAGGCAGGCGAGGTCGCAGAGCGCGGCCTCGAGGCAGTTCTCGGAGAGGATCGCCACCGAGACGTCCTCGCCGCCCAGGGCGAGGATCCCGCGGGCGAGCGCCCGGGTCCGGCGGGCCACGTCGGCGACCGTGAGCTCGGACGCCTCCGCGCCCAGCAGGCGCATGGCCACGGTCCTGGGCTCGGCCTCCTCGCGCGAGCGGAGGACGTCACCCACCGTGACGTCGGCCCGGTCCATCGCCGGGAGGAGGAGGGCGAGCCAGGGGTCGATCTCCTCGGCGCGGAGCTGGCGGGCGAAGAACCGGCGGCGCACGGTGTCGAGCAGCGCGAGGATCGCCCGGCGCGCCGGGTCGCGCCCCGGGCCGCCGAGGTGCGGCAGGAGCTGCTCGAGGAGCGCGCCCACCGCGGGCCGATCCTCGGGGCGGATGCCGCCGATCGCCTCGCGCGACTCGGCGAGGAGCTCGGGGCCGGGGGCTCCGGACGCCCAGCGGGCCGCCAGCGCGGTGAGGGGAGACTCTGGTTTCACCTGGAACATGGAGGCTCTCGAGCTCGAGCGGATCGCGATCACCTAACCACGAAGCGAGGGTCCTGTGAACTCGCGCCGGGTGTGCCGGAGCACCTCGGCGGGGCGCGCGTCCGGCCCGCGCGGCCGCGGCGCCCGCCCCCTCCGGTCCTTAACAGGAGGTCGTACCGGGAGGCTCGCATGCGCATCGCCGTGGCGGCCGATCACGCGGGGTGGAGGCTCAAGGACGCGCTCGCCGAGCGGCTGCGCGCCGCAGGGCACGAGGTCGTCGATCTCGGCGCCCACGACGACAGGCCGAGCGACTACCCCGACTTCGCCGAGGCGGTGGGGGAGGCGCTCGCCGCCGGCCGGGCGGAGCGAGCCATCCTCGTCTGCGGGTCGGGGGTGGGGGCCGTCGCGGCGGCCAACAAGATGCCGGGAGTGCTCGCCGGGCTCTGCCACGACACCTACTCGGCGCGCCAGGGCGTCGAGCACGATCGAATGAACGTTCTCGCGCTCGGGGCGCGCGTGGTAGGGGAGGCGCTGGCCGGGGAGCTCGTGGAGGCGTTCGCCGCCGCGGAGTTCGACGGCGTCCCGCGGCATCAGCGGCGGGTGGACAAGGTGTGGGCGCTGGAGCGGAGGTGGAGGGCGGCGGGCGGCGGCGAGGTCCCCTGAAGCCGGGCGCGGGCACGGGCACGGGCGCACAAGACATCGGAGAGCACTCGACATGGACATCGGGATGATCGGGCTGGGCCGTATGGGCGGGAACATGGCGCGGCGCCTGCTGGGCGGCGGGCACCGCGTGGTGGGGTGGGCGACGGACGAGGCCGGGATCGCGCGGCTGAACGCCGACGGCGGCGTCGGCGTGCGGTCGCTGGACGAGCTGGTGGCGAAGCTCCCCGCGCCGCGCGCGGTCTGGGTGATGGTGCCGGCCGGGGCGGCGACGGAGGAGACCGTCCGCGCGCTCGGCGAGAAGCTCTCGCCCGGGGACACGGTGATCGACGGCGGCAACTCGTACTTCAAGGACGACGTCCGCCGGGCGAAGCTCCTGGCGCAGAGGGGGATCGCCTTCCTCGACGCCGGGACGAGCGGCGGCGTGTTCGGCCTCGAGCGCGGCTACTGCCTCATGGTGGGCGGCGACGCCGGCGCCTTCGCGCGGCTCGAGCCCGTCTTCCGGACCCTGGCGCCCGGCAAGGCCGCCGCCCCGCCCACGCCCGGCCGCCGTCCGGGCGGCAGCGCCGAGGAGGGCTACCTGCACTGCGGGCCGAGCGGCGCCGGCCACTTCGTGAAGATGATCCACAACGGGATCGAGTACGGCCTCATGCAGGCGTTCGCGGAGGGGTTCGACATCATGCGCGGGGCGGGCGGGGCCGAGGTCCCGGAGGAGCACCGCTACGCGCTCGACCTCCGCGAGATCGCCGAGCTGTGGCGCCGGGGCAGCGTCGTCTCGTCGTGGCTCCTCGACCTCACGGCCAACGCCCTCGCCAAGGACCCGGGCCTCGAGACGTTCTCGGGCGCGGTCGCCGACTCGGGGGAGGGGCGGTGGACGATCCAGACCGCGGTGGAGGAGGCGGTGCCGGCGCCGGTGCTCGCCGCCTCGCTCTTCGCCCGGTTCCGCTCGCGGCAGGAGAGCACCTTCGGCGACAAGCTCCTGTCGGCCATGCGGCGCGAGTTCGGCGGTCACGCCGAGGCGCGCCGGGAGGAGGAGTGATGGCCGGCCCAACGCTCCAGCCGGGCGACTCCTGCGCCTTCGTCGTGTTCGGCGCGATGGGCGATCTCACGAAGCGGAAGCTCCTGCCCTCGCTGTACAACCTGCGCGCCAACGGCCTCCTCCCGAAGAACGTGGCCATCGTCGGCGTCGCCCGCCGCCCACTCGACAACGAGGGCTACCGCGCGTACGCGACCCAGGTGCTCCGCGAGTTCGCCACGCGCCCGGTCGAGGACCAGGTCTGGGCCGACTACCTCGAGCGCATCCACTACGTGAAGGGCGACTTCGAGGATCCCGCGACGTACCAGGGCGTCGCCCGCGCGCTGGCGCACGCGCGCGAGGTCCACAAGACCTCGGGCAACGCGATCTTCTACCTGGCGACGCCCCCGGACGAGTTCGGCAAGATCGTCCGCGGCCTGGGCGAGGCCGGCCTCACCGACCAGGCGCAGGGGTACCGGCGGGTGGTGATCGAGAAGCCCTTCGGCCGCGATCTCGACTCCGCGGTGGCGCTCAACCGCGACCTCACCTGCACCTTGCGTGAAGATCAGATCTACCGCATCGACCACTACCTCGGGAAGGAGACCGTCCAGAACCTCCTCGTCTTCCGGTTCGCGAACGGGATCTTCGAGCCGATCTGGAACCGCCGGTACGTGGACTCGGTGCAGCTCACGGTGTCGGAGGAGCTCGGGGTGGAGGGGCGCGGCGACTACTTCGACCACGCCGGCATCCTCCGCGACATGGTCCAGAGCCACATCTTCCAGCTCCTCACCCTCGTGGCCATGGAGCCGCCCTCGACCCTCGGCGCCGAGGCGGTGCGGAACGAGAAGGTGAAGGTCCTCGACGCCGTCCGGCAGATGACGCCCGAGGAGGTCCTGCAGTGCACCGTGCGCGGCCAGTACGGCGAGGGGACCGTGGACGGGCAGCGCGTCCCCGCGTACCGCGCCGAGCCCAAGGTCCCGAAGACCTCGCAGACGGAGACGTACGCCGCGCTCAAGCTCCACGTCGAGAACTGGCGCTGGGCGGGCGTGCCCTTCTACATCCGCTCCGGGAAGCGGCTCGCCCGGCGGGACAGCCAGATCTCCATCCTCTTCAAGCGGCCGCCGCTCCGGCTGTTCCAGGAGCTCGGGGTGGAGCACCTCGAGCCCAACCGGCTCGACATCCTCATCCAGCCCGAGGAGGCGATCTCCATCTCCATGCGCGCGAAGGTGCCGGGCGCCGGGATCGAGCTCGCGCCGGTGAAGCTCGACTTCAGCTACAAGGACTTCGGGCCGGTCCCGGCCTCCACCGGCTACGAGCGGCTCCTCCACGACGCCATCGCCGGCGACACGACGCTCTTCCACCGCGCCGACATGGTCGAGGCGAGCTGGCGGATCGTCACCCCGATCCTCGACGTGTGGGCGACCCTGCCCGCCCGCGACTTCCCGAACTACACCGCCGGCAGCTGGGGCCCGGCCGCCGGGACCGAGCTCCTGGCGCGCGAGGGCCGTCAATGGATCTCCCCGGAATGAACCCCGGACCGCGCGTCCGGCGGGTCGCGGACGCCGCCGCGCTCGCCCGGGCGGCGGCGGAGGAGGTGGCGCGC
>JAEYOU010000348.1 GCA_023411405.1 Pseudomonadota bacterium
GCCTCGAACGCGAGCGGACGCGGAGCCCTCGCGCCGGGCGGCGGCAGCGCGCCGATCGCCCACCGCGCCAGCAGGAGCATCGCGAGCGCCTCCGCGACGTGGTGATCGATCCTGCCGAACCGCGACATCGCGAGCCCCTGGGGGATGACGGCCGCGAGGAGGCCGGCGCCCAGCGTGGCTGCGCGCCGGCCGGGGAGGTCCGCGGCGAGCGCGTGGACGAGCTCCATCGTGGCCGCCACCACCGCGACGCCGAGGAGGGCGCACAGGGTCGCCACCCAGAGGTCCGCGTCGCCGGCGCCGCCGGTGAGCCTGCCGAGCCGGATCGCGAGCGCGCCCAGGACATCGAAGCCTGCGGCCCAGGGGACCGGGCCGCCTCCGGGCCACGCGAGCTCGGGGTCGAACCACGGCACGCGCGGGAACGCGTCCGCGACGAGCCGCATGCGGCGCAGGTGATAGAGCGAATCGCCGTCGAGGGGCACGAGCGCACCGGCCACGAAGGCCTGCGCGGCGCCGGCGAGCCGCGCCAGCAGCGCGGCGGCGAGGATCGCCGCCGCGGCGCCGAGGAACGGGAGGCGGCTGAGGTGGGAGAGCCGGCGTGACAGTGGGTTCACCTGCGAAGCACGCGCGGCGGGATCATCCGGCGACCGACACCGTTTGTCAAAGCCACGCCGACGGGTGACGAGAATGGTCGCTCACCTGGACCCGGACTGCCCAAACGCGGCAGTCGCCGGCAGGCCGCGGCGTCCACGAATCGCCGGGTTAGGTAGCTCGCTCGCTTGGCATCCGGCGTGCTCCACGAGGGTCCGGGCCGAGGAGGCGGGGCCGTACACGTCCCGACTCGCCGGATCCTGGTTCGAGGTTCCACCGCCACGGAGGCAAGCAATGAAGAAGCTGAACAAGGGCTTCACCCTCATCGAGCTCATGATCGTCGTCGCCATCATCGGCATCCTGGCCGCGATCGCCATCCCGAACTTCGTGAAGTACCAGCTCCGCTCCAAGTTCTCCGAGGCGTCCTCGAACGTCGAGGGTCTGCGCAAGGCCGAGGAGGCGCTGCGCCAGGGGGAGCGCCGCGTGGTCATCCCCTCCACCGGTCTCCCGGACGCGGCCTACGAGTCGGGCACCTACCACAACCTCGGCTCCACCGCGCTGCCGGCCGCCGCCGCGCCGGTCTCCTCCCAGAAGGTCGCCTGGGATCCTGCCGAGCTCGCGCTCGCGCAGGCGATCGACTGGCAGATCGAGGGCGCGACGTACTTCAACTACGAGGTGAGCACGGCCGGCGCCTGCGTCACCGCGGCGGGCGGGGCCAACTCCGGCCAGTGCTACACGGTCGGCGCCTCCTCCGACATCGACGGCGACGGTGTGCTGGGCTTCGTCACCCTCGTGAAGATGGGGCTCGACGGCGCCAGCGTCGCCGACTCGCCTGCCAACGTCGCCGCGGAGCCGTTCCCCGGCACGCTCGGCAGCTGCCTCGACGCGAACGGTGCGAACGTGTACGCCACGCCCTGCACGCTCAGCAGCCCGGACGTCTTCTAGCCGCACCCGCATCGTCATGGTCGGACCCGGAGGGCGCCACGGCGTGGCGCCCTTCGGTTTTTCTCCGGCTGAAGGTATCCTCTCCGCTCATGTTCCACCGACGAGCCCCGCTCGCCGCCCTCGCCGTCGCCGCCTTCCTCCTGCTCGCCCTGAGCCGCGGCGCGCTCGAGCCGGAGGCGGCGGCGCGGGGCAAGATCCGGAACCCCGCGTGGCTGCCGAGCGGGCAGGTGGTGCGGACCGTCTCGCTCGGCCAGCGGCTCCTCCTCGCCGACCTCTACTGGCTCAGCGTGGTCCAGTACATGGGCGAGACGCTCCTCGCCAAGGCGCAGCGCTGGGAGGCACTCTACCCGCTCGCCGACATCGTCACCGACCTCGACCCGCGGTTCGGCTACGCGTACCAGGTGGCCGGCTCCAACCTCGCCGGGCTCGCGCGCCGGTACGGCGAGGCCGAGCGGATCCTGCTGAAGGGGATGCAGCACCTTCCCGACCGCTGGTCGCTGCCGTTCGTCCACGCGACCAACAAGTTCCTCTACGAGCAGGACTGGGCCGAGGCGGCCCGGTACGCGCGGCGTGCGGCGGAGGTCGGGAACAAGCCGCACCTCGCCCTGCTCGCCGCCAACCTCTCCGCCCTCGCCAACACCGACGACGAGTACCGCGCGGCGGTGCAGTTCATCGACCAGATGCTCACGCAGACGGACACGCCCGAGCTCCGGGTCGACCTCGAGGTGCGGCGGACCCGGATCCTCACCTTCCAGGCGCTGGCCCGCGTCGAGCGGGCGATCGCCGCCCACCGCGAGCGTACCGGCGAGCTGCCGGCGCTCCTGACCGAGCTCGTGCCGTCGGAGCTCCCCGCGCTCCCCGCCGATCCGTCGGGCGGGGCGTTCGTCTACGACCCCCAGACCGGCGCCGTGCAGAGCACGGTCGTGGGCCCGCGCGCGCCGCTGCGCATCACCGCCGAGGACTCGAGATGACGAGGACGCTGGCCATCGCCGCGACGACGCTCCGCGAGGCGCTCCGCGAGCGGCTCTTCCACAACCTGCTCGTGTTCGCGATCCTCCTCGTCGCGGGATCGCTCACCATCTCCCAGCTCACGCTCGGGGAGCAGTTCCGGATCATCGCCGACATCGGCACCTCGGCCACCCAGCTCTTCGGGACGCTCATCGCCGTCTTCCTCGGCGTGGGGCTGCTCAGCAAGGAGCTCGACCGGCGCACGTGCTACGCCGCCCTGGCGCGGCCCGTCTCGCGCGCGAGCTTCGTGGTGGGCAAGTTCCTCGGGCTCCTCGCCACGCTGGCGCTCAACGTGACGGTGATGGCCCTCGCGACGGCCGCGGTGCTCCTGTCGTACCGCGGCCTCGACGCGCTGACGTGGTCGTACCTCGCCACGTTCGCCCTCATCGCGCTGCAGCTCGCGATCTGCGGCGCCTTCGCCGTCCTCTTCTCCACGTTCACGACCGCCACCCTGTCGAGCATCATGACCCTCGCCCTGGTCGGCGCCGGGTGGGTGTTCGCGGAGGTCCGGAGCTTCTGGCTCCAGGCAAACGACGTGGGCCTGAAGCCGCTCGTGCGCGTCCTGGACCTGGTCCTCCCCAACATGGCGCTCCTCGACCTCAAGGAGACGGTCACGTACGGGGACGCCGTCTCCCTGGGCTCCGTCCTCACGCGCGGCGCGTACGGCGCCTGCTACGCCGCGACCCTCGTGCTCCTCGCGGCGGTGGCGTTCACCCGCAGGGACGTCCGCTAGCCATGCCCGATCTCGCCATCTCCGCGCACAACCTCTCCAAGACCTATCGCCTCGGCTTCCGCGGCCGGAAGGTGCAGGCGCTCGTCGCGCTCGACCTCGCGGTCGCGCCAGGCTGCATCTACGGCTTCGTCGGCCCGAACGGCGCGGGCAAGTCCACGACCATCAAGGCGCTCGTCGGGCTCGTGCAGCCGTCCGCGGGGGAGGCGGCGCTCTTCGGACGCCCGATCTCCGATCCGCGCGCGCGGCTCGCGGTGGGCTACCTGCCCGAGAACCCCAGCTTCCACGACTTCATGCGGCCGCTCGAGGTGCTTCGCTACCTCGGCCGCCTCTCCGGCATGTCGGGGGCGGCCCTGGAGCGGCGGGCCGAGGCGCTGCTCGAGCGGGTGGGGCTCGCGCACGCGCGCGACCTCACGGTCCGCAAGTTCTCGAAGGGCATGGTCCAGCGGCTCGGGCTCGCGCAGGCGCTCGTGCACGATCCGCCGCTCCTCATCCTCGACGAGCCGATGAGCGGCCTCGATCCCATCGGGCGCAAGGAGGTCCGGGACCTCGTGCTCGAGCTGCGCGAGGAGGGGAAGACGATCTTCTTCTCCACGCACATCCTCTCCGACGTGGAGACGATCTGCGACCGGGCCGGCATGCTGCTCGGCGGCCGGCTCGTGCGCGAGGCGGCGCTCGGCTCCCTGCTCGACGGCACGGTCCGCTCGGTGGAGGTCCGCTGCGCGGGGCTCGACGAGCGCGCCGCGAGCGACGTGCGCGCGCTGGCCCTGGACGGCGGACCGGTCTCCGAGGGGCACGTCTTCGTGTTCGCCTCGATCGAGGCGGCGAGCCAGGGCGCGGCGCTCTTGCTCGCCCGCGGCGGGCGGTTGCTCTCGCTCCAGCCGAACCGCGAGACGCTCGAGGAGACCTTCGTCCGCCTCGCGGCCACGGTCGTGCCCGCGGCCGAGCCGAGGGCTGCGTGATGGAGACCCTGCCCCAGGTCCTCGTCGCGGGGTGGGTCGTGCTCCTCGGGGCGGTCGTCGGCTCGTTCCTGAACGTCGTCATCGCCCGGCTCCCCGCCGGCATGTCGCTCGTGCGGCCACGCTCGCGGTGCCCGGGCTGCGAGGCGCCGATCGCCTGGTACGACAACGTCCCGATCGTCTCGTTCCTCCTCCTGCGGGCGCGCTGCCGCGCCTGCCGGAGGCCGATCTCCTGGCGGTACCCGCTCGTCGAGGCGCTGACCGCGGGCGCGGCCTGGCTCGCGTACGCGCGGCACGGGCTCGGGACCGCGGCCCTGGCCGAGCTCGTCTTCGCCGCGGTCCTCCTCGCGCTCGCGTTCATCGACCTCGACACCTGGAGCCTCCCGCTCCCGCTCACCCTCCCGCTCCTCGCCGCCGGGCTGCTGGCGAGCGCGCTGCACCGGACCGCAGCGGGCAACGCCGGCGCGGCGCTCGTCGGCGCCGCGGCCGGCGGGGGTGCGTTCTTCCTCGTCGCCTTCGTCGGGGAGCGCGTGTTCCGCAAGGAGACGATGGGCCTCGGGGACGTCTGGCTCCTCGCCGGCATCGGCGCGTGGCTCGGGTACGTCGCGCTGCTCCCGGTGGTGCTGCTCGCGTCGCTGCAGGGCGCCGTGGTGGGCCTCGTGCAGCTGGCGCTGGGGAAGGGGCAACCCGGCCCCGCGGAGCCGCCGGCGGCGGCGCCCGCAGGCGAGGCGCCGGCGGCCGCGGATCCTGCCGCCGCGCACGAAGAGGCGTGGACCCCCCCGCGCCACTCCATCCCGTTCGGCCCCTTCCTCGCCCTCGCCGCGCTCGAGTGGCTCTACCTCGGCCCCGCGCTCGCGCGCGCCGTCCCCCTGTTCCAGCC
>JAEYOU010000388.1 GCA_023411405.1 Pseudomonadota bacterium
CGATGTACGTCCGCCACGGCGGCGAGGTCCGCCGCGCGGCGCCGGGCGAGCAGGTCTCGGCGGGCGACGCGGTCCGCTTCGCGGTCTCGCTCCGGGAGCCGGCGTACGTCGCGGTGCTGAGCCTCGACCCGGCGGGCCACGCCTCCGTCTACTTCCCGGAGGGCGATCGGGCGGCGCAGGTGCAGGCAGGGGCGGAGGTGGCGCTCCCGCTCGCGACGCGCCTCGACGCGACGATCGGTGAAGAGCAGGTGTTCGGCCTGTTCTGCGATCGGCCCCTGGAGCTCGCGCCCGTGCGCGCGCTCGTGGACGCCGCCGCCGCGGGCGCCGCGCCCGCAGGCTGCCGGGTGACGCGATGGACGTTCGTCAAGCGCTGATCGCGGCCGCACTCCTCGCGCTGCCGGCGCTCGGCGCGGCGCAGGTGGAGCGGTTCGCGGTGGTGGTCGGGAACGACGAGGGGCAGGCGCCGGAGCTGCCGCTCCGCTGGGCCGAGGCCGACGCCGGCCGGGTGGCCGGGGTCCTCCAGGACGTGGGCGGCGTGCGGCCCGAGAACCTCGTGCTCCTCCGGGGCCGCGACGCGGACACCGTCCGCCGGGCGCTCATCGCCGTCAACCAGCGGATCCGCGAGTCCGCGCGCGACGCCATGCTCCTCGTCTACTACTCGGGGCACGCGGACGCGGCCGCGCTCCACCTCGGCGCGAGCACGCTCGAGCTGGGCGAGCTGGAGCAGCTCGTGCGCGGCTCGGCGGCCGGCTTCCGCATGCTCGTGCTCGACGCCTGCCGCTCGGGCGCGCTCACCCGCGTGAAGGGGGGGACGCCGATCGCGCCGTTCGAGCTCGCCGTCACCGAGCGGCTCCCGGGCGAGGGGGCGGTGTTCCTCACGTCCAGCGCGGCCTCCGAGGACAGCCAGGAGTCGGACGAGCTCCGCGGGAGCTTCTTCACGCACGCGCTCGTCTCCGGGCTGCTGGGCGCCGCCGACGCGGACGCGGACGGCCTGGTGACGCTCGAGGAGGCGTACCGGCACGCCTACGACGGGACCGTCCGGGGCTCGAGCCGTTCGCTGGCGGGGCTCCAGCACCCGACGTTCCGCTACGACGTCCGCGGCCACGGCGACGTGGTGCTCGCCACGCTCGATCGGAACGACCCGCGCCGCGGTTGGCTCGAGTTCCCCGCCGGCCGCACCTGGCTCGTCTTCGCGGGCTCGCTCCACGGCGCCGTCGTCGGCGAGGTCGGGCGCGACGACCGGGTCCGGCGCCTCAGCCTGCGCGCGGGCAGCTACTTCGTCCGCGGGCGCGGGCGCGACGAGCTGCTGGAGGGCGAGATCGCCGCCCGGCCGGGGGCGACCACGGTGATCGATCCGGCGCGGCTCGAGCGGCTCTCGTACGCGCGGCTCGTCCGCAAGGGCGGCCACCCCTTCGCTCGATCGGCCTACGCGCTCGAGCTGGAGGGCCGGAGCCGCAGCCCGGTGGTCGTCGAGAAGGCGTTCTGCAACGGCACGGCCGCCGGCACCTCGATCGCCCTCCGCGAGGTCACGATCCAGGCCCGCGTCGGCTGGTGTGCGAGCAGCTTCCGGGGCTCCCCGGAGGTCCGGACGACCGCGAACACCTTCGATCTCGAGTTCGGCGCGACGCACGCCTGGGACGCCGGCGGCTTCTCGTTCGAGCTCGGCGCGCTCGCCGGCCCGTCGATCATCCACAAGGAGTACCGCTCGGAGACGCGGGCGGTGCGGCCGCCGGAGACCGGGGTCGCGCTGCAGCTCGCCCCGGTCGCGGTGGTCTCGCGGGACGTCGGCCGCCGCACCTACGTCTCCGTCACCGGCGCGGTCCCCATGTACCTCATCACGGTCCGGAACGATCCCCCGCGGCGCGATGCGCTCGAGTCCTCGTTCACCCTCCGGATGGCGATCGGCCTCGGCATGCGGCTGTAGCGGGGTGAGAGATCGTGCGCCTGGACGCTGCGCGTGACGCCCGCCGGGCGACGTGCTCTCCTGTGCGCCATGCAGACGACGCAGACGACGAGGACGGGCGGCATGGGGTCGTTCCGCGCCGGGCTGATCCTGGCGGCGCTGGCGCTCGGCGCCTGCGCGCACGCGCCGCCGCCCTCGGCCCGCCGGGCGCCCGCGCCCGGCCCGGGCGGAGTCGGCTCGGCGTGGCTGCAGGATCCGGACCTGGCGATCGAGTTCATGCGCCGGAGCGCGGACCTCTGGCTGCGCGCGCACGACCCGGAGCACGGCGGCTTCTACACCGAGGTCGGGCGCGACGGCACGCCCCGCGGGAAGGACCTCAAGACCACGCTCACGCAGAGCCGGAACGCCTTCGCCTTCGCCCGCGCGTACATGGTGACGGGCGATCGCCGGTACCTCGACGCGGGGCGCCGCGCGCTCGCGTTCCTGCGGGAGAAGGGGTGGGACCGGAAGCACGGCGGCTTCCACACGACGCTGAACCGGCGCGGTGAGAGCATCGACCTCACCCGCGCGAACCCCAACGCCGATCAGAAGTGGTCGTTCATGCAGCACTACGCGCTGCTCGGCGTGGCCGCGATGTACGACGCCGGCCGCGCGCCGGAGGATCTCGCGCTCCTGCTCCAGGGCCGCCGGGTCATCGACGAGAAGCTCTGGGATCCCCGCCCGGGCCTCGAGGGGTACTTCGAGACCGCCGACTACGACTGGAAGCACCCGCGCGGCAAGGGGTTCACGCCGACCGTGGACGGCATCACCACGCACGGCCTGTCGCTGTACCTGCTCACGCGCGACCCCGCCCATCGCGCCCGGTTCCTCGCCCTGGCGGACGCGATCGTCGAGCGGCTCCTCCCCACCACCGCGACGCGGAAGCTCGGGTTCGCGGAGAAGTTCGACTCGGACTGGAAGGAGGATCCCGAGGGGTTCCTCTTCGTGGGGCACGTGATCAAGGCCGCGTGGTGCCTCAACCGCGCGTACATGGTCGAGCCGAAGCCCGCGTACCGGGCCGGCGCGGAGCAGCTCCTCCGGCACGTCCGCGCGGCGGCCTGGGACGAGGAGCACGGCGGCCCGTACCACGTCGGCGACTCGCGGCGGGGGGTGGTCACCGGGTTCGAGAAGAACTGGTGGACGCTGGAGCAGGCGATCACCGCCGGGCTCACGGGCTGGCACGTCACCGGAGCGCCGCTGTATCTCCAGATGGCGGACGAGTCGGCCGACTTCTTCCTCCGCCACCTCGTGGATCCGGAGCACGGGGACGCGTACGAGAGCACCGCCGCGAGCGGCGCGTCCGTCCCCTCGCGCAAGAAGGGACACTACTGGAAGGCCGGCTACCACACCCTGGAGACGGGCTGGTTCGTGTACCTGTACGGGAACCTCTTCCTGAAGCGGGAGCCGGTGACGCTCTTCTATGCGCTCGAGCCGGTCCCCGAGGCGCGCACGCTCCCGCTCGACCCGATCGCGATGGAGGACGGGGCGCTCGTCGTGCGGGAGGTCCGGCGGGACGGGGCGCCTTACGCGGCCTTCGACGGAACGGCGGGGACCCTCACCGTGCCGGCGGGGGTGGGCGGGGAGTTCCGGGTGACCTTCGCGCCCTCCCCTGCCCGCGCGCCCTGACCCTCGCGAACCCGCCGACGCTACGACGTCCCCTCCCCGCCCGTCCCGCGGAACCCCCGCGCGTGTCCGTACGCGAGGCACTCCTCGATCGGCCGGATGGCCCCGGAGGTGCTGAACGCCCCGAGGCTCACGGCGGCGACGCACACGCCGGCCTCGAGGCATCGCTCCACCGGCCAGCCCTCGTGCAGCCCGAGGACCACGCCCGCGGCGAACGCGTCGCCGGCGCCGTTCGCGCTCTTCACCTCTGCGGCCGGCACGCGGACGGACCCTTGCCGGAACGTGCGCCCGCCGCGGGCCACCGCGACGGCGCCGGCCGGGAAGTGGACCACCGCGAGCGCGCGGACGCCGAGCGCGAGGAGCCGGCG
>JAEYOU010000463.1 GCA_023411405.1 Pseudomonadota bacterium
CGGGAAGCGTCCGCAGCGGCGCGCGGGCAAGCCGGAGCCCCGGAAGGCGCAGCGCAAGGGGGGCGGTCCGAAGGGCCCGCCGCCGCGCGGCGCCAAGCGTGGGGGCAAGGGCGGCGGGCAGCGGCGCCGGGGCCGGTAGCGGGTCCGATCTAGACGGCAGAGCGTGATTCGGAGACGCGTCGACGCGGGTGGGGGCCCCGCGCGAAGCGGGGGGGAGGGGCAAAGCCCCTCTCGCCGGGTGCCGCGCAAGCCGCCCGTCCACATTCCAATGATCTCGGCGGCGCAGCGCGGCGGGACCCGGCGCAGCAGGGGTGGGGCCCCAGGAGCTTCGCTCCTGGGGCGGGGGCGCAGCCCCCGTGTGATCCTGGCTCAACGGCTGTCGTGATTCGCGACACCGAAGGTGGCCGCGAATCACGAACTGCCGTTTAGCGCCCCGACGCCATCGCGCGGGCGATGGCGTCGGCGATCTCCGGATCGCCGGGCGCGAGCGTGAGCGCGCTCCGCAGGAGCTTCAGCGCCTGGTGGTGGTTCTTGCCCTGGAGCTCGACGATCGCGAGCTGGAAGAGCGTGTCCGCCTCGGCGGAGCGCGGCCGGGCCGCCCCGCCGCGCCAGCCGACGCCCGCGCCGACGAAGTCGGGGACGGGGGTGCTGGTCCGGCGTGCGGGATCGACCCCCATCCAGCTCGGGGGCGACGACCCGCGGGTCGGGAGCGGCGGCGGGACGGCGGTCGCGGTGCGGGTCGACGGCGACGCCTGCGCGGGGGGCCTCGCGAGGGGGAGCGGCTCCGGATCCGGCTCGAGGTCCGCAGCCGTCAGGATCGTGGCCGGCGCGACGGGGCGCGGCTCGCCGAGGATCTCCCGCCACCGGACCGGGTGCGCCGACGCCGCGCGCGAGAGCGTCAGGTAGCCCTGCGCCAGGAGCGCGAAGAAGCCCCGCTGCATGCGCGGCCAGCGGCCCGCGAACGACGCCCGGAGCTCACCGACCTTGATCCCCGCCCAGACCTTCCGCAGCACCGCGATCTCGTCGTCGCCGAAGTCGGCGAGGCGCGGCGGCACCCCGAGGAAGACCATCGCGTCCACCGCCACCTTCTCGTGGAGGCGGCGGCCGGCGGCGAACAGCTCGGGCGTCGTCTGGCGGAGCGTCTCCATCCAGCGCGCCGCCTCGCCCAGGCTCTCGGGCGTGAACGCGATGCCCACGCGCCAGGGGGGCCGCGGGCTGACCCAGGCGACCCGTCCCCCGATGCGCAGGCTGGAGCCGACCCGCGGGGAGGAGAGCGTCAGCGCGATCACCGCGCCTCGCTGCAGGGCCGCCGGCAGCACCACCTGACACCCGCGCGCGCCGATGTCCTCCGTGGTGGTCTCCACCGTACCGGTGGGAGCGACCACCTGCGCCCGGCAGCGGACCGGGTCCCGAGGGACTCGGCGCGGATTGTCGAGGTACTCGGGCATCCCCGCACATCGTAGACCGGAACGGGGCGGAGGGGAGCCACATCACCACAGGACACCAGCTCAGCGGATGCTCCCTCCCGCTCCACTCCCGCTCTCCACGGCGGCCTGCGCCGCGGCGGCCCGCTCGCCGAGGGAGTAGCTCCCCGCGGCCTTGGCGAGGCCGATCGCGAGCTCGTGGGCCTGGGCCGAGAGATCGTTCAGGAGCTGCGCGGCGTCCCGGTTGGACTCGGTGGCGCGCTGGAGGTTGTTGAGCGCCTGCGAGACCTGGCTCACGCCGGCCTGGTGTTGCCGGGCCGAGCCCTCCACCTGGCGCATGAGCCCGACCGCGTCGTGGACCGTCACGCCGAGCTGCCCGACCACCTCGCCGAGCCGGGTCACGAGCTGCGCGCCCTGCTCCACGTTGCTGAAGCTCGTCCCGACGGACCCCTCCACGTCCTGCGTCGCGCTCCGGACCTCCCCCAGCAGATCGCGCACCTGGGCCGCGGCCTTGCGCGAGTCGGCCGCGAGCGAGCGGATCTCGCGCGCCACCACCGCGAACCCCTTGCCCGCCTCGCCCGCCCGCGCGGCCTCGATGGCGGCGTTGATGGCGAGCGTCGAGGACTGGTCGGCGAGGAAGGTGACGGTCTCGATGATGGAGTCGATGCGGCGGACCTTCTCGCCGAGCGTGCTCGTCGCCTGGGCGGCCTTGTCGAGCGAGCCGCAGATGGTGGTCATGGCGTTCACCGCCGCCTCCGCGGCGTGCCCGCCCTCCTCGACCACGGCCGCGGCCGACTCCCCTTGCTTGATGAGCTCGGCGGCGCGGTCGGCGGAGAGGGCCGAGGTCTGCGCCATCTCGGTCATCGTGTTCGCCGTCTCGGTGACGGCGGCGAGCTGCTCGGTGGTCGCGGAGGAGAGCTGGCTCGACGTGCCCTGGAGGCTCACGACGATGTCCCCCACCGACGACGCGACCACCTGCGTGCGCCCGACCATGGTGCGGAGGTTGCCGGTCATCCGCTGGAGGGCGCCGCCCAGGTCCCCCGGCACGTTCACGTCCTGCCGCAGGTCGCCCGCGGCGATCGTGGTGGCCTGCTCCGCCACGGCGAGGAACGAGCCGCGGAGCTCCTCGAAGGCGGCGCCGAGCTCCCCGCCGACGAGCGAGGTCGCCTCGGTCGCGTCGCCGCGCGCGAGCGCCCGCATCGCGGCCTCGAGCGACCGGAGGCGCCCGCGCAGCTCGGCGACGGCGCGCGCGCAGCGGTCCTCCGG
>JAEYOU010000467.1 GCA_023411405.1 Pseudomonadota bacterium
GTCGATGGGCATCTGCGCCTGCGGCAGGTAGGAGCAGAGCTGCCGCGCGATCTCGGGGTGCCGGACGATGTCGTAGGGCCCGATGGCCAGGCTGCCCGACGTCGGCGCGAGCAGGCCGATGACCTGCTTGACCAGCGTCGACTTGCCGGCGCCGTTCGGGCCGAGGAGGCCGACGATCTCGCCCGGGTCCACGGAGAGGGCGGCATCGCGCAGGACCTCGCGGCCGGCGCGGTGGACGGTGAGGCCGCGGATGGAGAGGCGCGGGGCGCTCGTCGCGGCTCGCCCTTCGTCCTTCGACTCCGGCCCCGCTGCGCGAGGCCTACGCTCAGGAGGCGCAGGGCGGGCGGCCATGTGAGACTCCCCGGCTCATCGAAACACGGCCAGGACCGCGAACAGCGCCGTGAGGTACACGAGCGTCGCGAGGAAGAACCCGCGGGCCCAGGCGCCCCGCCCGCGCAGGCCGAGGCCGGCGTGCGCGAGCAGCCCGGCCCCGAGCGCCGCCGCGGCGATCCCGTAGCCGCGGCCGATCACCCCCGCGGCAAGCGGCAGGAACGACACCGCCACGAGCAGGAGGGTCGTCGCGAAGATCGCCCGCCGGGTGGCCGGCTCCCCGTGGATGCGGGCGAAGACCGGCAGGCCGGCGCGCGCGTAGTCGTCCTCCAGGTAGAGCGACACCGCGAGGAAGTGCGGGAGCTGCCAGGCGAAGAGGACCGCGAACAGCGCCAGCGCGCCGGCGTCGAGCCGTCCGGTCACCGCGGTCCACCCCATCGCCGGCGGGATGGCGCCGGGCACCGCGCCCACGAACAGCGCCAGCGGGGAGCGCCGCTTGAGCGGCGTGTAGACGAGCACGTACGAGAGGAGCGCCGCGAGCGCGAGCAGCGCGGTGAGCGAACCGGCGACGAGCGCGAGCACGGGGATGGCGAAGGCGGGCACGAACACCCCGAGGCCGATGGCCACGAGCGGATCGAGCCTCCCGGCCGGGAGCGGGCGGTCCCGCGTCCGCCGCATGCGGGCGTCGAGGTCGCGCTCCATGAAGCAGTTGAGCGCGTTGGCGGCCCCGACGACGGCGGCGGTGGCGAGCACCGCGAGCACCGCCCGGGCGGGCGAGATGTCGCCGG
The DNA here is from genome assembly GCA_023411405.1 of Pseudomonadota bacterium. Lineage (GTDB taxonomy): Bacteria > Myxococcota > Myxococcia > Myxococcales > Anaeromyxobacteraceae > Anaeromyxobacter. Next base: position 1,119 of record JAEYOU010000467.1, read on the forward strand.
GGGCGAGCCACATGCCGCCCCCGCAGGTGATCATCACCAGCGTGGAGAGCCGCGGCTTCGAGAGGAGGACGACGTCCCGGAGCTGGACAAGCGGCGAGGTCGTGACGCGCGCGGGCGCCAGGGCGGTCATCATGCGCCCCGTGCCTTAGTGGCGGCTCGGACGGGGGTCAACGTCGCGTTGGGGGTGCGAGCCTCGCGCCGGTCGCCGCGTGGCCGGCCGCCTTCAGGGCTCCTCTTCCTCGGTCGCCTCTTCGGCTTCGTCGTCGAGCTCGGCCTCGTCGTCGAGCGCCTCGACCTCGATCTCGGCCGGCTTGGGCTCGACGGGGCGCGCGCGCGAACGTCGCTCGGAGGGGGCCGGAGCCTTGAGCGCAGGGCTCTCGCGCTGGTCCGCGCCGCACTTCGGGCAGAGCGGCTCCGGCTTCTTGAGATCGTAGAACTTCGTCCCGCACTTGAAGCAGGTGTGCTTGGTGCCGAGGTCCTTCGCAGGCATCGTCGTTTGCCCCGTGCGTTCCGTGTCTTGCGTGGGTTTCCTGGGGACGGGGCTTTATCCCAGCGCCGGAGGGCCCGTCAAAGGAATTGCTCGGGCTTCGCCCTCGGCCTGGCTCGACCGGGGGGCGGGCGCCGACTATCATCCCCCGCTCCCCGTGGGCGGAGGCGAGGCCATCGAGATGCGAGTGGAGACGGCCAGGTTGGAGCGGCGGCTGATCCGCGCCACCGCGGAGGCGATCCGGGACTTCGACCTGGTCGGCGAGGGCGACCGCATCATGGTGGCCGTCTCCGGCGGCAAGGACAGCTACACGCTGCTCCACGTCCTCCAGCGGCTCCGCGAGCGCGCCCCCGTGCGGTTCGAGCTCGTCGCGGTCAACCTCGACCAGGGGCAGCCCGGCTACCCGGCGCACGTCGTGGAGGAGCACTTCCGGGCCACCGGGGTCCCGTACCGGATGATCCGGCGCGACACCTACTCGGTGGTGAAGCGCGTCATCCCCGAGGGCAAGAGCACCTGCTCCGCCTGCTCCCGCTTCCGCCGGGGCGTCCTGTACGACGCCGCCGTCGAGCTGGGCTGCACGAAGATCGCGCTCGGCCACCACCGCGACGACCTCATCGAGACGCTCCTCCTGAACGCGCTGTACGCGGGCTCGCTCAAGGCGATGCCGCCGAAGCTCCGCGCCCGGGATGGGCGGAACGTGGTCATCCGCCCCCTGTGCTACGCCGCCGAGGCGGACATCGCGGCGTTCGCCGCCGGGATGGCGTTCCCCATCGTGCCCTGCGATCTCTGCGGCTCGCAGCCCAACCTGCGCCGCAAGCGGGTGAAGGGCCTCCTCGCGGAGCTCTCGGCCGAGCACCCGGCCGTGAAGGGCAACCTCCTCAACGCCCTGGGGCGTGTGGTGCCGTCGCACCTGCTCGACGCGAAGCTCCAGCAGGCGGTCGAGCGGGCGGACGGTCCCGACCCATGGGTCGACGCCGAGGACGACGACGCCTGCGGCCCGGAGGAGCTGGTGGCGCTCGGCGGGTCGCCCGGGGGACATCGGGACCACCCGGCGGCCGCCTTGAATCCGGCGCGCAGGTCACCGTAGGATCCGCGCTGGGTGATCTTCGCGTGTGATCGCTGCGGTCGGCGGTACTCCGTCCCGGACGACCGCGTCCAGGGCCGGGCGTTCCGCGTGACCTGCAAGGCCTGCGGCCAGGTCATCCGCGTCGTGCCCGGCGCCGCGGCGCCGGCGGCCGCCCGGCCGGCCGCACCACCCACGGCGCCCTCCACCGCCC
>JAEYOU010000386.1 GCA_023411405.1 Pseudomonadota bacterium
GACGTGGAGCGGGTCCTCGGCGCGCGCGACGGCGGAGGAGCGCCGCTCGCGGCGGTCCCGGCCGCGCAGCCCGTGCCCGAGGCCGGTCCGCGCGAGCGCGTCGTCCCGATGAACACGCTGCGGCGCACGGTCGCCCGGCGCCTCGTCGAGGCGCAGCACACGGCGGCCATCCTCACGACCTTCAACGAGGTCGACATGTCGCGCGTGCTCGCCCTGCGCGAGAAGCACGGCGAGGTCTTCCTGGCGCGCCACGGCGTGAAGCTCGGCTTCATGTCGTTCTTCGTGAAGGCGGCCGTGGACGCCCTGCGGGAGTTCCCCGCGGTGAACGCCGAGATCCGCGGCGAGAGCGTCGTCTACAAGGACCACTACGACATCGGCGTCGCCGTCGGCGGCGGCAAGGGTCTCGTCGTCCCGGTGGTCCGCGACGCCGACGCGCTGTCGTTCGCGGAGATCGAGAAGACGGTCGGCGCGCTCGCGAGGAAGGCGCGCGACAACAAGCTCGGTCCTGCCGACCTCGCCGGCGGGACGTTCACCATCTCGAACGGCGGCGTCTACGGCTCGCTGCTCTCGACGCCGATCCTCAACCCGCCGCAGTCCGGCATCCTCGGCCTGCACAAGATCGAGAAGCGGCCGGTCGTGGGCGAGGGCGACGCCGTCGTCGTCCGGCCCATGATGTACGTCGCGCTGTCGTACGACCACCGGATCATCGACGGCCGCGAGGCGGTCTCGTTCCTCGTGAAGGTGAAGGAGGGCATCGAGGACCCGGAGCGGCTCTTGCTCGAGGTGTGACGGGCGGACGGTCCTCGCTCCTCGTCAGTCCCGCAGCGTCGTCCGCACGTGAATGGTGTTCGTCGTCACCCCGTGCGTCATCGAGATGCCGGCCGTGTACACGACCACGTCGCCCGCCTTCACGAGGCCGCGCTCGACGAGCAGCGCCTCCATCATCGGGAAGACCCGGCCGGGGGGGAGGCTCTCGTCGAGGAGGATCGCGTAGGCCCCGCGCACGAGGCTCATCCGGCGCACGCTGTCGAGCCGGGTCGAGAACATGTGGACCGGGATCTGCGGCCGCTGGGCGGTGAGCCGGATGGCGGCGTTGCCGGTGTCGGAGAGGCAGGCCAGCGCCTTCGCGCCCATCTGCTCGGCGAAGTCGCGCGCCGCCTTGCCGAGGGCCATGCCGAGCTTCCCCGACGAGCTGTCGAGGATCTGCCAGTCGTCGAAGTTGGAGAAGACGGGGAGCTGCTCCGCCTGCACGACGATCTCGGCCATGGTCCGGACCGCCTCGACCGGGAACCTCCCGGTGGAGGTCTCGCCCGAGAGCATGACCGCGTCGGTGCCGTCGAACACGGCGTTCGCGACGTCGGAGGCCTCGGCGCGCGTCGGGCGAGGGCTCACGATCATCGACTCGAGCATCTGGGTGGCCGTGACCACCGGGACGCCGTGGCGGAGCGCCTCGCGGATGATCCGCTTCTGCACCCCGGGCACCTGCTCGATGCCCATCTCCACGCCGAGGTCGCCGCGGGCCACCATGACCGCGTCGGCCGCGCGGAGGATCGCCTCGAGATCCTCGACGGCCTCGGGCTTCTCGATCTTCGCGATCACCTGCACCGGCCGGGGCTGCTCGTCGACGAGGTCCTTGAGCTGGAACACGTCGCGGGCCGACCGCACGAACGAGAGCGCCAGGAAGTCCACGCCCTGCGCGATCGCGAACCGCGCGTCGGCGACGTCCTTGTCGGTCATCGCCCGGACGTCGAGCTTCACGAACGGGAGGTTGATGCCGCGCCGATCCTTGAGCGCGCCGCCGTGGACGACGACGCAGACGAGCTCGGCGGCGTCCTTGCGGACCACCCGGAGCTCGAGGAGCCCGTCGTTCATGAGGATGCGGTCGCCCACGGCGCTGTCGCGCACGAGCGGCGCGAACCTCGTGGTGATGAGGCCGGGCGCGCCGTCGCCCTCGCCGTGGACGACGCGGACCTCGGCGCCGCGGACGAGCTCGATCGCGCCGCCGGGGAAGGAGTTGGTCCGGATCTTGGGCCCCTGGAGGTCCGCGATGACCGCGATCTCGCGGCCGAGCTTCCTCGCCTCGGCGCGGACCGTCGCGATGCCCCGCGCGTGCTCCTCGTGGGTGCCGTGCGAGAAGTTGAAGCGGGCGACGTCCATGCCCGCGAGGAGCAGCTCGCGCACCGTCTCGGGCGCGCTGGTCGCGGGGCCGATGGTGCAGATGATCTTCGTCTTGCGCGTGGTCAGGGCGTCTCCTCCTGCTCTGGGGCGAATCGTACACCAGGGCGCCGCCCCGAAAGGCCCACGCCGGCGTCGCAGCGGCGTGCGAGAACGCGCGTGGAGGTCTCCATGCGACGCACGACCCACCTGCGGCCGCTCGCCTCGATCGTCCTCGCCGCGCTGCTCGCCGTCCTGCCGGGCGCCTGCCGCAGGGAGCAGCCGCGCCGCGTCGACCCGTCCGCCCCGCGGTACACGGTCCGCGGCGAGGTGGTGCAGGTGGACGACACCGCGTCCGGCCGCTCGCTGCTCGTGCGGCACGAGGCCATCCCCGACTTCGTGGACTCGAGCGGTGCGCGGGTCGGGATGCAGGCGATGATCATGCCGTTCCAGGTCGGACGCGCCGTCGACGGCGCGGACGTGAAGCCGGGGGATCGGGTCCGGCTGCGGTTCGCGGTCGACTGGACGGCGAACTCGATGGAGGTCGAGGAGCTCGAGCGGTTGCCGGCGGACACCGCCCTCGTGTTCGACAAGATGGAGCCGTGACGGGGGCGCGCCGCAGGGCGCCCGCGGACGAGCCGGCGCCGAAGGTCCGGGCGGCGCCCGGCTGGGGCGGCGCGCGCGTGCTCGCGATCGGTCACTCGACGCGGCCGATCGACGAGCTCCTCGCGCTCCTCCGGGCCGCCGGCGTCCGCTCGCTCGCCGACATCCGGACCGTGCCGCGGTCGCGCAAGAACCCTCAGTTCGAGCGCCGCGCGCTCGCGCGCTCGCTCGCGCGCGCCGGGATCTCCTACGCCTGGCTCCCGCGCCTCGGCGGCCTCCGGCGGCCGCGCAAGGACTCGCCCAACGCGGCGTGGCGCAACACGAGCTTCCGCGGCTACGCCGATCACATGGCGACGGAGGAGTTCGCCGAGGGCCTGCGCGAGCTGTCCGCGCTCGCGCGGGCGGGGCCGGTCGCGGTGATGTGCGCCGAGGCCGTGCCGTGGCGCTGCCACCGCTCGCTGCTGGCGGACGCGCTCCTCGCGCGCGGGGTGGCGGTGGAGCACGTCACCGGGCCGGGGAAGACCCGGCCGCACCGGCTCACGCCGTTCGCGCGGGTCGAGGGGCGGCGGGTGACGTATCCGGCGGAGTGAGGCCTGGCGTCGGCCGCCTTGAGTGGGCTGGCCTGCTGGTGTACGAGGGGCAGGTGAAGAACGCCGACCGCTGGGCGCCGAGCAAGTACCGCCTCCGGCGCGGCACGCTGGAGGCATCCCGGGATCCCCGCGAGGTCTCGGTGGGTTCCCGGCTCATCGCCGACGCCATCGCCGCTCAGTACGGGAGCAAGCTCCCGCGGTACGCGCGGGGCCGCCTCGTCGATCTCGGCTGCGGGAAGGTGCCGCTCTATCAGGCCTACCGGGACCTCGTCTCGGAGGTCGTGTGCGTCGACTGGGCGAACAGCCCGCACCAGAGCCCGTTCCTCGATCAGGCGGTCGATCTCGACGGGCCGCTGCCCTGGGAGGGCTCGCGGTTCGACACCGTGATCCTCTCCGACGTCCTCGAGCACGTGCAGCGCCCCGAGCACCTGCTGCAGGAGGTGGCGCGCATCCTCGCGCCCGGCGGCCGGCTGCTCGTGAACGTCCCGTTCCTTTACGCCATCCACGAGGCGCCGCACGACTACTTCCGGTACACCGAGTTCGCGCTCCGTGGCCTGGTCGAACGCTCCGGCCTGCGCCTCGTGGAGCTGGAGGCGCTCGGCGGCGGCGCGCAGGTCCTCGCCGACCTCACGGCGAAGCTCCTCCTGCGGTACGGGCTGCTGGGGCGGCCGCTGGCCGCGTTCGTCCAGTGGTGGGCCGGGGTGCTCCTGCGGACCCGGCGCGGCCGCCGGCGCGCGGCGCGCTCCGCCCGCAGGTTCCCGCTCGGCTACTTCCTCGTCGTCGAGAAGCCCGGCGCTTCGCCCGCGACCGCGGCGCGGTAGACGTCCATCAGCGCGTCCCCCTGCGCCCGCAGGGAGTGGCGCGCCCGGACGTGGTCGAGGCCGCGGCGGGACACCGCGGCGATCTCCTCGGGGGAGGCCGCCCGCAGCCGCCGGATCGCCGCCGCGATCCCGTCCACGTCCCGCTCCTCCGCGAGGAGGAAGTGGTTCCCGGCGGGGATGCCCTCCGGGATCCCCGCGTGCCGTGTGCTCACGCACGGCAACCCCAGGGCCTGCGCCTCGAGGAGGACCATCGGCAGGCCTTCGCGATCGCCGTTCTCGGCGGTGCGGCTGCACAGCAGGAACGCGTCGCTCGCCTCCATCCGCCCCCGGGCGGCGGAGTGTTCCAGCGCCCCCGCGAGGTGGACGCGCCCGCCGAGCCCGAGCGCGGCGATCCGCGCCCGGACCAGCGGCTCGAGCGGCCCGTCGCCCACGATCTCCAGCTCGACCGGATGCCCCTCGGCGGCCAGCCGCGCGAGCGCCGCCAGCGCGTCGAGGTGCCCCTTCTTGTCGACGATGCGGCCCACGGTCACGAAGCGGACGGGAGGATCGCGGCGCTCTCGGAACGGATACGCGGACAGATCCTTGCCGTTCGGGATCACGGAGATCCGTGCGCCGTCGAGGCCCGCGTCCTCGAGGCCGCGCCGGAGCGCCGCCGCCACGACGATCACGCGGTTGCGATCTCGGGTGAGCGCCGGGAACCAGCGCCGGCGCCGCGCATCCTGCAGCTGCTCGGAGGCGTCGTACCCGTGGAACGTCGTGACGAGCGGGATCCCGAGCTGCCGCGCGACCGGCGCGGCCACGACGCCGACGTCGCCGTACTGTGCGTGGATCACGTCCGGCCGGAAGGACCGCGCGAGCGCGGTCAGCTCCCGTCGGACTCCGACCCAGGACGTGACCAGCGTGGGATCCGGCGAGAGCAGCGATCCCGCCCAGTCCCGCAGCTTGCCGAGCGCCCCACCGCGCGGGGACACCAGGACGAAGGGCTCGAACGGCCGCGCCTCCTCGTTCAACCTCCGCCGCGCCGCGACCATCACCTCTGCCCGGCCGCTCGTCTCCAGGACGACGTCGTAGATGAACGTCTCCGTCAGGCGAGAGAACTCCCAGGCGAAATGGAGGACTCGCATTCGCGTCACCGGACGAGCGGCGCCTCCCGCGTGTAGAACGCGCGCACCCGCGCCAGCTCCTCGGCGCCGTAGAGCCGCTCGACGCGGCTGCGCGCCTCCGCGCCCACGCGTGCCCGGAGGGCGGGGTCGTCGCGGAGCCGGCGGATCCGCTCCAGGGCCTCGCCGTCGTCATCGAAGACGAACCCGCTGCGGCCGTCCTCGACGAGCTCCTCCGCGTACCCGCCCGCCCGGTGGCACACCACCGGGAGCCCGGAGGCCATCGCCTCGGCGACGACGCGGCCGTACGGCTCCGGCCAGTCTTCGGCGGTCCGGTAGGCGAAGCAGTCGAGGCTCCGCAGGAACGCCGCCGGGTCCTCCGCGCCCAGGGGGAGGAGCTCGACGTTGGTCGCGCCGCCGAGCGTGCCTGCGAGGCAGGTCGCGCCCATGAGCCGCACGCGGATCCCCTCGGCGCCGAGCGCACGGAACAGGGCCGCGTCGCCCGGGCCGAACTTGATGGGCGTGTCGCGAGAGAGGCGGCCCACCGTGAAACGCGCGCCGGCGGGTCGGGGCGCGGGCGCGAAGCGCCCGAGATCGATCGGCGAGAGCTGCACCACGCCGTCCATCCGCGTGGACCGGGCCACCTGGCGGGAGCAGAAGACCAGCTCCGTCGCGGGCAGCGGCCACCCGCGGAGGCGCCGCAAGCGCTTCTGGAGCGTCGCGACGTTCAGGGTGTTGTGGACGAGGATGACGCGCCGCGGGAAGGACGCGCGCACCCACGCGCCGATCGGGGACGTGCCCACGAAGACGATCGTCCCGCCCCGCGGGAAGCGGGCCAGCGCAGGGACGATGCGGCGCACGCCGGCGTCGCGGTAGCAGTCCGCGACGCGGGTGGAGCTCCACACGTTCACCGTGGCATCGCCGCGGAGCATCGCCGCGAGCTGGAGCGTCCGCTCCTGGGATCCGCCCTTCACCTTGAAGAGCGTGACGAGGTGGATCGTGGGGAGGGGGACCGGCGCGCCTTCGCGGGCCTCGGCGGTGCCCTGGGCGCGCTCGCCGCGGCGCCCGGCGTCGGCCTGTGTGCGCCCGGAGCTCATCGCAGGGCCGGGAACTTACTCCACGGGCTCCGGCGCAGCAAGGCGCTCCCCGGGCGCGCGCTCGAGGGCGAGCGTCCGCCGGAACAGCTCGATGAGCGCCGTGTTGGCGTTCGCCGGGTCGGGCGGCGTCGGGTAGTCCCCGTAGAAAATCCCGAACGCGCTCTCGTGGTACGAGTGGTACGTCCACGAGACGTCGCGGGCCGCGAGGAGGTCGAGCATGTCGCCGACCCACGCCGTCCCGCCGCGCTCGAACGCGGCGCGGATGGCGCCGAACTCGCCGAGGTAGAGCGGCACGCCGCGGGCCTCGCCCCAGGCGACGAATCGGTCGAGCTCGGCGGCGAGGAGCGCCTTCTCGCGTCCGTGCAGGGGCGCGCTGCTCGTGAGGAAGTCGAGCCGGCCGAGCGAGGTCGAGCCGGCGCGGCTCCCCTCCGCGCGCGCCCAGTACCCGAGCTCGTACGTGTTCCCGGTCGTGACGCGGAAGAAGTAGGCGTCCGACGAGAGCGACGCGTCGGTGCTGGTGCCGGCGATGCCCACGGACCGCTCCCCGGCGTGGCCGTCCGCGCCGGCGACGCGCGCCCCGCGCGCGGCGGGGTCTCCCTTCCAGAGGGACCACGCCTCCGGGTCCTCGAGAGCGGACGCGAAGATCCGGCGCACGAGCCGGCCCTCCGGGTCGTACTCGTCCACGACGAAGTCGTCGAAGTAGACCGTCCCGGCGTTGTCCTGGGACATGAACACCGGCCGCCCCACGTTCCAGGTCGGATCGGTGACCGTGAACCTCACGCGGTACGCGGTCCACGGGGTCGTCCCGTCCGGCACGCGGAGCTGCCCTGCCGCCGGGGTGCCGTCCCAGGACCAGTGCTTCCACGTGAGGTTGCTCCACGACACGGTCAGCACCGACGGGTCCGGGTACGTCGTCGGCACCTGGCAGCACGTCACCCAGGACGCGAGCTGGTGCGTGAACTCCATCGGCGTGTAGACGTGGAACTCGTAGAGGACGTTGGGGTCGTCCACCGCCACGAAGTTCAGGTCCTCGTCGTTCGACGTGTCGGCGGCGCCGCTCCCGTCCGCGCGGCGCCCGTTGAGCCGCTCGACGGCCACGATGTGCCACGGGTCCACGAGGCGGATGGCCCGGACGATCCGGTTCGCGAGCCGCGCCCACTGCTCCTTCTCCCCCGCGACCACCGGCTCGTTCACGAGGTCGTACCCGGCGATCGTCGGCTCGCCGCGGTAGCGGCGCGCGATCGCCTTCCAGAGCGCGGTCAGGCGATCCTGGTTCCGCGTGTCCGTCCAGAGCGCCGTGCCGCGCGCCAGCGACTGGAACCCGCCCTGCGGCACGTGCATGTTGAGCATGAGCCGGACGCCGTGCGCCTTCGCCCAGGCGACGTTCTGATCGATCCACCGGAACCCGGACTCCTCGTACCGGCCCGGCGCGGCGTCGTCCTCGAACGTCCGGTAGTTGAGATAGAAGCGGACGAGGTTCATCCCCATGTCCGCGACGCGCTGGTAGTCGATCTCCCCGTGGTGCGCCGTCGGGAGCGGGACGTTCGACCAGACGGCGTTCCCGAAGGCGACGCCGCGGAGCGCGACGGGGTGGCCCGCGTCGTCCACGATCTGCCGGCCCGAGACCCGGAGGATGCCGGCGGGGCGCGGCCCCGGATCCTCGACCGTCCCGTCGTCGGGGCCGAGCCCTCGGCCGCCGGTGGCGCACGAGAGGAGGGCGAGGGCCAGGGCGGGGAGCGAGGCGCGGGTCGGGACCATGCGGCGAGCGTAGCGCTCCGAGGTGGTGGTCGGGTGTGCGCGGCGCGGAGGCGCGGTATCGTGCACGCCGCGGCCGGCGCGCGGCTCCGGGCTCGTTCCGGGCGCGGGGCGACGCCGCGGGAGGAGGCGACATGTCGGAGCGGCTGCCGAGCTCGCGCTCGTGCTTCGTGTGCGGGAGGGAGAACGCCATCGGGCTCCGCACCCGCTGGATCGGCGATCGGGCCGCGGGCGAGGTCCGCGGCGTCGTGGAGATCCCGGAGGCGTTCAACGGCTATCCGGGCGTCGTGCACGGCGGCGTCCTCGGCGCGATCCTGGACGAGGCGATGGTGCGGACCGCGCTCCTGGAGGGCGGCTTCGAGGACATGATGGTGACGGCGAAGATGGAGCTCGTCTTCCGCCGCCCGGTCCCGACGCGGACGCCGGTGACGTTCGTCGCGCGCCTCGTCGGGCGGTCCGGCGCGCGGGCGGAGGCCGCGGGCGAGGCGATGCTGCCGGACGGCACGGTGGCGGTCCGCGCCACCGCCCTCCTCGCGCGCCCGCCGCCCGAGGTCACGGCGGGGTGGGCCGCGGAGAAGCCGTACTGGACGGTCGACGATCCCTGAGCCTCACCGGGTGGGCCGCTCCGAGGGCTCGATCCGGGCCCCGGGCATCCGCGGGTCCGGCCTGCGCGCCGCCTTGGCGAACCGCGCCGCGGCGGGGCGGGCGATCTCGAACCGGGTCTCGCGGTCGAGCACCACGATCTTGCCGATCTCCTCGCGCGTCACCTCGCCGCGCCGGCAGAGGAGCGGGAGGATCCAGCGCGGGTCCGCCTTCTTCTCGCGCCCGAGCGTGAGGCGGAACCAGACGCCCTCGCCATGCGACGCTCGCTGGTGCGCCTTGAGCTTCCGCGGCACGCGGGCCTCGCGGACCGGCGCCTCGCGCGCGGCGCGCGCGGTCTCCGGCAGCTCCTCGGGCGCGGGACGGAGGGCCCGCTCGCGCCGGACGAGGGC
>JAEYOU010000549.1 GCA_023411405.1 Pseudomonadota bacterium
CCCTCGAGCTCCTCCATGCGTCGCGCGGCGTCGTTCCAGGCGCGGATCGGCCGGGCGGGCCCGGGCACCAGCGCCACGGCGCGCCCTCCCCTTCCGGCGGTGAGGAGGACGCCCGCGGCGGCGAGCGCGGGCCGGACGAGGGCGAGGCGCGGATGTGCGCCCTGCCAGGTGACCTCCCCGCCGCCGTCGACGATCACCCACTCCCGATCGTGCTCCACGACCCCGTCGGCGCCGAACGTCAGGCGCGGGACGCGGATGCCCGCGCACGCCTTCACGGGGTGGACGTGGAGGGACTCGACCCGGAACCGGAGCGCGAGCGTCATCGACGGGATCCTAGCGCGCGGAGCGTGCAGGGGCCGCCCGCGTGCGCCCCGGCGGCGCGCGCCGGAACGAACGAGGGCGGGCGCCCAACGAGTGGACGCCCGCCCCGGAGCTACGCGATCACCCGACCGCTACCAGATGTAGATGCTCGCCCACGGGTAGCTGCCCGCCGTGACCGCGAAGTACGTGTAGCCGTCGACCTGCGCGAGCGGGAACGGGCCCGCGCCGCAGCTCGCGGTCGCGGTCCCGCCGTTCACGCTCACGGTCCGGCCGGCGAAGTTGGAGCAGCCCCAGCCGTTCACGCGCTGGGCGGTCCGGTAGCAGCCCGCGCCGGTGGTGTTGAAGTTGCCCGTGTTGCTCGTGAACGTGATCGGGTTCGCGCAGGGGGTGGTCGGGTCGGCGAGGTTGAACGTGGCGGTCACGAGCTGCGAGGCGGACATGGTGACCGTGCAGGTCGCCGCGAGGCCGCTGCACCCGCCGCTCCAGCCGGCGAACGTCGAGCCGGACGCCGCGGTGGCGGTCAGCGTGACGACCGTGCCCGAGGCGTAGATGGCGCTGCACGCCGGCCCGCAGTTGATGCCCCCCGTGCCCGTGACCGTGCCGGTGCCGGGGCCCGCCTTCGTGACGGTGAGCCCGATGTCGTTCACCGGCGCCGTGAAGGCGGCGTTGACGGTGCGGTTCTGGGTCATGGCGAGGAGGCAGGTCGGGGCGGTGCCGGTGCAGGCGCCGCTCCAGCCCGAGAACGTCGAGCCCGCCGCCGGCGTGGCCGTCAGGGTGACGACCGCGGTGGACGAGTACTGCGCGGTACAGACCGTGCCGCAGTTGATCCCGCTGGAGCTCGAGGTGACGGTGCCGCTGCCGTTCCCGGACTTCGTCACGGACAGGAGGACCTCGCCGACGACCCTCGTGAACGTCGCGGTGACCGACTGGTCGGCCGACATCGTCACGACGCAGGCGCCGCTGCCGGTGCAGGCGCCGCCCCAGCCCGTGAACGTGGACGAGGCGTCCGCCGGCGTGGCGGTCAGGGTGACGAGCGCGCCGGCGGCGAAGCTCGCGCTGCACGTCGCGCCGCAGGCGATCCCGGCCGGCGTGGAGGAGACCGTCCCGGTCCCGCTGCCCAGCTTCGAGACGCCGAGCACGCGGCTCGTCGGCTGGCCGAACGTGCCCCAGACCTGGAAGTCGTAGAGCGAGTAGCCCCACGACGTCCCGCGGGCCGTGCCGTACATGCGGACGTAGCGCCCGGCGCCGGAGACGGCGAGCGTCTGGAGGCCGCCGGTGCTGGTCGTCGTCGAGTAGATGCTGGTCCAGGTGGTCCCGTCATCGGACGTCTGGAGCTGGTAGGCGCGCCCGTAGGCGCCCTCCCAGCGCAGGATCACCCGGTCGATCGTGGCGCGCTGGCCGAGGTCCACGCGGATCCACTGCGGGTCGCTGAACTGGCTCGACCACCGGGTGCTGGTGCTCGCGTCCACCGCCTGGCTCGCGGGGTACGAGCTGTTCTCGATCGAGGAGGCCGTCGCCGGCTTCCCCTGCGAGAGGAGGGTGCTCGTGGCGACCTCCGGGTCGAACCGGGCGTCCACCTGCCGGTCGCCGCCGCCGAACACCGTGCAGATCGAGGCCGTGCCGGTGCACGCGCCCGACCAGCCGGCGAAGACCGAGCCCGTCGCGGCGGTCGCCGTGAGGGCGATGGCCACGTCGCCGGGGAGGCTCGCGCTGCAGACCGTGCCGCAGCTGATGATCCCGTTGCCGCCGGTGACCGCGCCGGAGCCGCTGCCGGAGCGGGTGACGGTGAGCACGCCGTCCGGGGGGAGCGCGCTGAAGGTCGCGATCACGGAGCGCGCTCCGTTCATCGTGACGCTGCAGGACCCCGTGCCGGTGCAGACGCCGCTCCAGCCTGCGAAGATCGAGCCCGCCGCGGGCGTCGCCGTGAGCGTAACGACGGTGCCCGCAGGGAAGCACTTGCTGCCCGAGCCACAGTCGGTGCCGGAGGGCGCGGTGGTGACCGTGCCGCCGCCGCTGCCGCCGAGGGCGATCGTGAGGGGATAGGTCGTGGGGCTCACGAGGTCGAACCGCGCGTCCACGAGCCGGTCCTCGCCGCCCATGACCGAGCAGACCGGCGCGGTGCCGGCGCACGCGCCGGACCAGCCGACGAACACCGAGCCCGTCGCCGCGGTCGCCGTGAGGGCGACGACCGTGTCGCCCGGCTGGACCCAGCTGCAGACGGAGCCGCAGTCGATGCCGCCGCCCACGACCGTGCCGGAGCCCGTGCCGGACCTCGTCACCGTCACGGTGCGGTCGGGCGGGAAGGCGTTGAACGTCGCGGTCGCCGTGCGCGCGGCGCTCATCGTGACGACGCAGGCCGCGCTGCCGGTGCACGCGCCGCTCCAGCCGGCGAACCACGAGCCCGTCGCCGCGACGGCGTTCAGGGTCACCACCGTCCCCGCGTCGTAGCTCGCGGCGCAGGTCGCGCCGCAGGCGATGCCGGCGGGCGTGGAGGTGACGGTGCCGGCGCCCGTACCGGCCCTGGTGACCGAGAGGGCGTGCCGCGTCACCGTGCCGTTGGTCACGTCGAACGCGCCGGTGAGGCGGATGTCGCGCGAGGACGAGCCGACCATGACCTGGAACGTGCCGAGCGCCGGGACCCAGCCGTCGCTCCAGTACCGGTAGGAGTCGGGCGCGAGGGTGATGGTCACGCGCTGCGTCTGGCCGGGCGTGAGGCTCACCTTCTGGAAGCCCTTCAGCACCTTGGGCGGCTCGCCCGCGGTGGACGGGAAGCCCAGGTAGACCTGCACCACCTCGGCGCCCGCGACGGCGCCGCCGTTCGTGAGGTCGAGCGCGACGGTCACGGCGTCGCCGGCCTGCGCGTTCACGCTGGGCGTGACGCTCAGGTTCGCGTAGCCGAACGTCGTGTACGAGAGCCCGTGGCCGAACGGGAAGAGCGGCGTGACGTTGCGCGCGTCGAAGTGGCGGTACCCGACGAACAGGCCCTCGCGGTACCAGACGCTGGTGCCGTTCCCGGGGAACATGTCGCTCGTGTTGCCGTAGACGCTGCTCGCCGTCGGGTAGTCGGCGAGGCTCGCGCCGAAGGTGAGCGGCAGCTTGCCGGACGGGTTCACGTCGCCGAAGAGCACGCGGGCGATCGCCGGCGCCTGCATCTCGCCGAGGAGGCTGCTCCAGAGGATGGCGCGGACGCCGCTCGCCCACGGCATGGTCATCTGGCCGGGGGAGACGACCATCACCACGGTCGGCGTGCCGGTCGCGGCGATGCGCGTCGCGAGGGCGTCGGAGTTGGCGTTGGAGAACGACCGGGCCGCGCCGAAGTTGAGGCCGCCGCGGTCGCCGCCGTCGCCGTACCCCTCCATCGACGTCGCGCAGAGCACCACGATGGCCGCGGCCTTGCCGGCGGCGAGGCTGACGGCGGAGTCGATGTTGGCCTCGGTGCCGTAGGGGATGGTGCTCGCCGAGACGCCCAGGGCGTTCGCGATCGCCTGCCGCGGGGTCACGATGTTCTTGCCGTTCGTGAGGCCCTCCGCGGACCCCTTGCCCTGGAAGACATGGTTCGTCTCCGCGCACTGGCCGAAGACGGCGACGTTGCGGTTTGTCTTCGAGAGCGGGAGGAGCGGCACGCCGGCGACCGCCGTGTTCTTGAGGAGCACGATCGACTGCTCGGCGGTCCGCTGCGCCGTCTGCTGGTTCGCGGCGGTGGAGACGAGCTTGGTCTCGACCCCCTGGGCCTTGGTCACCTTCGCCGTCGGGACGTCGTCGAGGTCGGTGATGAGGTGCGCGAACACGATGCGGCGCGCCATCTCGCGGGCGGTCGCGTCGGTGATCTGCCCGTCGAGGTTGAGGAACCAGAGGTTGTTGTTCATCTCCACGTCGAGGCCGGCGTTGGCGGCCTTCGCGCCGGAGTGCGTCGCGCCCCAGTCGGACATGACGAACCCGCGGAAGCCGAGCTCGCCCTTGAGCAGGGTCTTGAGCACGTACGAGTTCTCGCAGGCCCAGTCCGAGCCGGTCGAGGTGGCGATCTTGTTGTAGGAGCACATGAACGCGCCCACGCCCGCGTCCACCGCCGCCTTGAAGGGCGCGAGGTAGATCTCGTGCTGGGTGCGGTCGTCCACGTTGACGGTGATCGTGTCGCGGTTCGTCTCGTGGTCGTTGTTCACGTAGTGCTTGGCGGTGGCGATGATGTTGTTGCTCTGGATGCCGGTGACCGCCGACGCGGCGAGCTGCGCGGAGAGGAACGGATCCTCGGAGAAGCTCTCGAAGTTCCGGCCGCCGCGCGGGTCACGGATGATCTGCATCGTCGGGCTGAGCGAGACGTTCGCGCCCTTCGCCTTCTTCTCGGCGCCCTGGGCGGCGTACATCGCGACGGCCTGATCGACGTCCCAGCTCGCGGCCACCGCGAGCGGCGCGGGGAAGATGGTGCAGCCCTGGAGCGACGCCCCGCAGGTGACGGGGCCGTCGAGCAGGCGGAGCTCGCGGATCTTGAGGCGGCTCTCGAAGTCGGACGTGGACTGCATCACGCCGTTCATGAAGCTGAGCGGATCCTGCGACCAGGTCCACCAGTCGGTCGTCAGGCGCACCGAGTGGAACATGTCGTACGTGGCGGCCCGGTCGCTCGCGTACATGTCGTCGGCGATCGTCTGGGCCTGCGTCCACGCGGCCTCGATCTCCGCGCGCGGCTTCACGAGGGTGGCCGACGCGGTGGCGCCGCTCGCCGACGCGGGGGCCGGCGCGCCGCCCTCCGCGCACGAGAGGACGGCGGCGAGCGCCGCGAGGGGGATCAGCTCGAGGGTCCGGCGTCGCCGGCCCGGCGTTCCACGGATTGTCGTCATCGCTCTCTCCACGGGGTACTCGCGCCGTCGAGAGGGAGCGGCGCGAGGTGAGGCGCTGCGCAATGAGCGAGGCACCGCGCTCGACGTCCCGAGCCCGGGGCACCGCGCTGAGGACACGCCCGTCGGACCGCCCACGGGCCGGTGTTTCGAGAAGCTCGAGCACCTTACGCCATGCCGCGCGGCCGGTGAAGGCGATGGTGGGGCGCAAGCGTTTGCGCCGTCCAAACGCCAGGTCTGCGCGTTCGACTCCGGGCAGGCGGCGCACGGCGCCCGACCATTCGGGGCGCTCCGCGTGGGCGTGGTGACGTCCGCGGGGCGCGCTAGGACAGACGCGCTCGGGCGAACGATGACGGGACGAGACGGCCCTGACCCGCCGGATGCCGGCGCACGAACGAGGTCCGCTGCCGGCGGAGGGACCTTGCTCGGTGCGATCCTGGCCTTCCTGGCCATGCCTGCGATCGTGGCCGGCGTCGTCCCCTGGCTCCTCCTCCGGAGCGATCGCTGGCGCGGCGCGCCCGAGGCGCCGGGCCTCGCCCTGGTCGCGCTCGGCGTCGCGGGCCTGCTCTGGTGCGTCCGCGACTTCTACGTGATCGGGAAGGGGACGCTCGCGCCCTGGGCGCCGCCGCGCCGGCTCGTCGTGCGCGGGCTCTACCGGTTCGTGCGGAACCCGATGTACGTGAGCGTCCTCGCCACCGTGGCGGGCCTCGCGTGGTGGCGCGCGTCGCCGGCCCTTGCCGCGTACGCGGCGGCGCTCGCGATCGCCTTCCACCTGCGCGTCGTCCTCGGCGAGGAGCCCGGGATGGCGGCGCGCTTCGGGGAGGAGTGGACCGCGTACCGGGCGGCGGTGCGGCGGTGGGTGCCGGGGCGGCGGCGGTGACGCGCCGACGCTGCCCGCCTTACCCCGACGCCCGCACCACCAGCTGCGGCGGGAAGATGACGCGCTGCGGCCGCGCGAGGAGGGCGGCGGTCTCGGCGGTGGCCAGCCGGAACGCCTCGTCCGCCAGGCGCTGAAGCGGCTGCCGGATCGTGGTGAGCGGCGGGTCGGAGATGGCGGCGACCGCGTTGTCGTCGAAGCCGACGACGGCGAGGTCGCCGGGGACCTTCAGGCCCCGCTCGCGCGCGGCCGAGAGCACGCCCGCGGCGCAGAGATCCCCCGCGGCGCAGAAGACGGCGTCGACGCCACGATGGTACGCGAGGAGCTCGTCCAGCGCGGCGACGCCGTCCTTGCGCGCGTAGCGGCAGTGGAGGACGGCGGCGGGCGCGAGGCCCCTCTCCGCGAGCGCCTTGCGAAACCCCTCGAGGCGCGCGGTGGAGTTCATGCCGGCCTGGACGTCGAGCACTCCGGCGAGGACGGCGATCCGGGTCCGGCCCGCGGCGGCGAGGTGCGCGCCCGCGAGGTAGCCGCCGAGCGCGTTGTCCACGGCGACCGTCGAGGTCCCCTCGAGCTCCTCGTCCACGAGCACGACCGGCGCGCGCACCTCGCGGAAGGCGGCGAGCGAGACCGGGTCCGGGCGGATGCTGATCGCGATGAGCGCGATGGGCTTCGGCTCCCCCCGGAGCAGCCCGAGCAGCCGTGCCCGCGCCAGCTCCGGGCTCGACGATCCCTGCGTCGCGCACTCGACGATGACCTGGTCCGGCCCGGCGAGCTTCTTGAGCCGGGCGTACACGAGGCCGGGGAAGCTCGAGCCGAGGTTGTCCGCCGCTACCGCGATCCGCACCATCGTGCACCCCCACGAGGTGGCAGGGCCGAGGTCAGCGCTCGGTCGCCGCGAGGAGGCGCAGATCACGCACGTTCCGGAGCGGAGATCAACGGCCGAGAGGGACCTGGTGAAAACCAGCAGCCGGGCCGGCCCGCGTCCACCTCCTACCGGGTCCCCGTGCGCCCTCCCGCTCGCCATCGAGCCATGTGTTTAGGTTGTCAACATGGATGAATCGACCTGGCCCGGCCGGGAAGAGCCGCTCGGCGCCACCGCCGACGCGGAGGGCGTGAACTTCGCCGTCTACTCGAAGTCCGCCGAGCGCGTCGAGGTCTGCCTCTTCGATCCCGCGAACCCCGCGCGCGAGATCGCCCGGATCCCGCTCGAGGAGCGGACCGCGCGGGTCTGGCACGGGTACGTGCCGGGGCTGAAGCCGGGCGCGCTCTACGGCCTCCGCGCCTGGGGGCCGTACGACCCCGCGAAGGGCCACCGGTTCAACGGCAGCAAGCTCCTCGTGGACCCCTACGCCCGCGCGCTCACCGGAAAAGTGGACTTCACGCAGCCGGTCTTCGCCTACGAGCTCGGCGCGACCGACCTCGACCGGGACGATCGGGACAGCGCCGCGGGCATGCCCAAGGCGGTGGTGCTCGGCGATGGCTTCGACTGGGAGGACGACCGGCCGCCGCGGACGCCGTGGCACCAGTCGGTCATCTACGAGGTCCACGTCCGGGGCTTCACCATGCGTCACCCGGAGGTGCCCGAGCATCTGCGGGGCACCTACCTGGGGATGGCCCACCCCGCCGCGATCGAGCACCTGAAGCGGCTCGGCGTCACCGCCGTGGAGCTCCTCCCGGTGCACGAGTTCACCGACGACTCGTACCTGACCGAGAAGGGGCTGCGCAACTACTGGGGGTACAGCACCCTCGCCTACTTCGCGCCCGAGCAGCGCTACGCCACCGGCAGCCGCGGCGAGCAGGTGACCGAGTTCAAGGCCCTCGTGAAGGCGCTCCACGCCGCCGGCATCGAGGTGATCCTCGACGTCGTCTACAACCACACCGCGGAGGGCAACCACCTCGGCCCGACGCTCTCGCTCAAGGGCCTCGAGAACACGAACTACTACAAGCTGTCCCCGGAGGACCGGCGCTACTACTGGGACTCGACCGGCACCGGCAACACGCTCGACGTCTCGCACCCGCAGACGCTCAAGCTCGTCATGGACTCGCTCCGCTACTGGGTGACGGAGATGCACGTGGACGGGTTCCGGTTCGACCTCGCCACGACGCTCGCCCGCGACCGCCTCGAGTACAACCCGCGCGGCAACTTCCTCCAGGCGATCCACCAGGACCCGACGCTCGCGCACGTGAAGCTCATCGCCGAGCCGTGGGACGTGGGGCTCGGCGGCTACCAGGTGGGCCACTTCCCGGTCCGCTGGTCGGAGTGGAACGGGAAGTACCGCGACTGCGTCCGGCGGTTCTGGAAGGGCGACATCGTCCACGACGAGCTGGGCTGGCGCCTCACCGGCTCCGCCGACCTCTACCAGGCCGCCGGCCGGAAGATCTACGCGAGCGTGAACTTCGTGACCTGCCACGACGGGTTCACGCTCCGCGATCTCGTCACCTACGATCACAAGCACAACGAGGCCAACGGCGAGCGGAACCGCGACGGCGCGGACGACAACGCCTCGTGGAACTGCGGGGTCGAGGGCGAGACCGACGACCCGGCGATCCAGGAGCTGCGTGACCGCCAGCAGCGCAACCTGCTCGCGACGCTGTTCGTCTCGCAGGGCGTCCCCATGCTCTGCGCCGGCGACGAGATGGGCCGCACGCAGGGCGGAAACAACAACGCGTACTGCCAGGACAACGAGACGAGCTGGCTCGACTGGAACCTCGACGCGCGGCGCCGGTCCCTGCTCGCCTTCACCATCCGGCTCATCCGGCTGCGGAAGGCGCAGCCGGTGCTCCAGCGCCGCCGCTTCTTCCACGGCGCCACCTTCCGCGACTCCTCGCTCAAGGACGCGGCCTGGTTCCGCCCCGACGGCACGGAGATGAGCGACCCCGACTGGCGGGAGCCGTACATCCGCGCCGTCGCGTTCCTGCTGGGCGGCGACGCCATCGCCACGCCGGACGAGCGCGGCCGCCGGATCGTCGGCGACTCGCTGCTCGTCTGCCTCAACGCCGGCCACGAGGCGCTCCAGTACACGCTCCCGGACATCGAGTGGGGGGGCGAGTGGGACGTCATCTTCGACACCTCGGGCGCGCGCGAGGAGAAGCGCGAGCACGTGCGCGCGGCCGGGCGGCTCGAGGTGGCGGGCCGCTCGCTCGTCGTGCTGGTGCGGCGCATCGCGCCGAGCGACGGGGACTGATCGAGCGCTGGTTCGGTCCTCGCGCGCGGGCCACTCCGGGGAGCCGGGCCGGGCTGCAAGCGTCCCTTGGCCCGCCCTCCCGGTGCCCAGGACCCGGGCACCTGCCGCGGAGCCGAGCGGGCGGGCGCACGGCGTCCGCCGACGCCCCGAAGAGCGCCGGGGCGGAGCGCCCTCGTTTGCTACACTCCTACCGCCCTGCAGGGAGAGGAGGACGCGCTGCGTCGCTTCGAGCTCGTGGTCGAGCAGTGCCGGGACGCGATCCTGTTCCTTCGGCGGGACGACGGGCGCCTGCTCTACGTCAACCCGGCCGCCGAGGCGGCGTACGGCTACAGCCGCGACGAGCTGCTCGCGCTGACGATCTTCGACCTCCGCGCGTTCGACGGGCGTCCGGCGGTCGAGTCGCAGATGCAGACCGCGGCCGCGGGTGGCGTGCTGTTCGAGTCGTGGCATCGCCGCAAGGACGGCTCCCGCTTCCCCGTCGAGGTGAGCTCCCGGGGCGTGAACGTCGACGGGGTCGACCTCCTCGTCAGCATCGTGCGGGACATCACCGAGCGGAAGCGCGCCGAGGAGGCGGTGCGCGAGGCGGACCGGCAGAAGTCCGAGTTCCTCGCGGTGCTCTCGCACGAGCTGCGCAACCCGCTCGCCCCGATCCGGAACAGCGTCCACCTCCTCGAGCGCGCGCCGCGCACGAGCGCCGCCGCGGAGCGCGCGATCCGCGTGCTCCACCGGCAGGTCGGTCAGCTCTCCCGCCTCGTGGACGACCTCCTCGACCTGAACCGGATCTCGCACGGCAAGATCCAGCTCCAGCGGGCGCGGCTCGACGCGCGCGAGGTGGTCGGCCGCCTCTGCGACGACGCCCGGGACGGGTTCGAGGACCGCCGGGTTGCGCTCGTCTGCGGGGCGCGCGGGGAGCCGCTCTGGCTCGACGCCGACCCGACGCGCCTCACGCAGATGGTCGGCAACCTCCTCAGCAACGCGCTGAAGTTCACGCCGCCCGGGGGCGAGGTCCGGGTCTCGCTCGAGCAGCGGGGCGATCGGTGCGAGATCGCGGTGCGCGACACGGGCGCCGGGATCGCGCCCGCCGACCTCGAGCGCATCTTCGACCCGTTCGTCCAGGCGGAGCGCACGCGCGAGCAGCGGCACGGCGGCCTCGGCATCGGCCTGGCGCTGGTCCGGGACCTGGCGCTCCGGCACGGCGGGGAGATCCGCGCGGCGAGCGACGGGCCGGGCCACGGCGCCGAGTTCGTCGTGAGCCTCCCGCTGGCCCCGGCCCCAGCCGGGGACATGCCCGCCGCCGCGGAGCCGGCGCCGGCGCCGCTCGACATCCTGGTCGTCGAGGACGACGAGGATGCGGGGGCGAGCCTCGCGGATCTGCTGGCGCTGAGCGGCCACCAGGTCCGCCTCGCCGCGACCGGGCGGGCGGGGCTCGCGGCGGCCGAGGCGGCGCCGCCGGACGTCCTGCTCTGCGACGTCGGGCTCCCGGACGTGAGCGGGCACGAGGTGATCCAGCGCCTCCGCGCGGCCGGTTCGTCCGTCTTCGCCGTCGCGCTCACCGGGTACGCGCAGGCCGAGGATCGGACGCTGGCGCTCTCCGCCGGCTTCGACGCCCACCTCTCGAAGCCCCCGGAGCTCGACGAGCTCGCGCGGCTGCTGCGGCGCGCTACCCCCGCCCCTCCGCCACCGCCTGATCGATGAGCCGGCGCGCGATCGACAGCCGGTGGGGCAGCATCGGGAGGCGGTCGATCGGGAACCAGCCGGCGTCGCCGATCTCCTCCGGATCCCGGACGATCTCGCCGCCGGCGTGCTCGGCGAGGAAGGCGACCATGAGCGAGTGCGGGAACGGCCAGGTCTGGCTCCCGAAGTACCGCAGCGCGCGGACCGCGACGCCGACCTCCTCGCGCACCTCGCGGCGCACGCACTGCTCGAGCGACTCCGACGGCTCCACGAACCCGGCGAGCGCGCTGTAGATCGGCGACGTGAAGCGCGTGCCGCGGGCGAGCAGGAGCTCCCGGCCCCCGGGGCCCTCCCGCGTCACGAGCACCATCATCGCCGGGGCCAGCCGCGGGTAGGAGATCGCCTCGCAGCGCGGGCACCGCCGGGCGCGCCCGCCGTCGCAGGGCGCCGTCGGCGCCGCGCAGGCGCCGCAGAACCGGTGCGTCCGCTCGAACTCCACGAGCTGGGC
>JAEYOU010000556.1 GCA_023411405.1 Pseudomonadota bacterium
CGCGCGGGGGGGGGGGGGGGGGCGCTGCCCCGGTTCAACAGATCCTCGGCAGCAGCTCGCCCTCGGGCTCGGCCAGGAGCCGCCGCCCGAGGCCGGTGTCGAGGATCACCGCCCCGGGCCGCTCCGCCACCGCGCGGCCGACGATCGCCGCCTCGGCGCCGAGCGGGTGCATTCGCAGCGCCGCGAGCACGCGGTCGGCGGAGCGGGCGCGCACCCCGAGGATCGCCTTGCCCTCGTTCGCCACCGCGAGGGGGTCGATCCCGACGAGCTCCGCGGCCGCCCGCACCTCCGGGCGCACGGGCACGGCCGGCTCGTCCACCACGATCCCCACCTTCGCCTTGGCCGCGAGCTCGTGCAGCACACCCGCGACGCCCCCGCGGGTCGGGTCCTTCATGGCCACCACGTCGTCGCCGCCCGCGAGGAGCGCCTCCCGCACGAGGCCGTTCACGGGCGCCACGTCGCTCCGGAGGTCGCCCTCGAGCCGCAGATCGTGCCGCTTCGCCATGACCGCCATCCCGTGGTCGCCGACCGTGCCGGTGACGAGGAGGACGTCCCCTGGCGCGAGGCCCGCGTCGGTCACCACGCGATCCGTGAACCCCACGCCGGCGGTGTTGACGACGATCCCGTCGAGCTGGCCCTTGCCCATCACCTTCGTGTCGCCGGTGACGATGGGCGCGCCGGCCTCCAGGGCGGCGGCGCGCATGGAGTCGACGACGATCTCGAGCTGCTCGCGCGGGAAGCCGTCCTCGAGGATCACCGCGCAGGTGAGGCCGAGCGGCTCGGTCGCGCCCATCATCGCGAGGTCGTTCACCGTCCCCGAGACCGCGAGCCGCCCGATGTCGCCGCCCGGGAAGAAGATCGGCTGCACGACGTGCGAGTCGGTGGTGAGGACGAGCCAGCGATCGCCGACCCGGAGCGCGGCGCCGTCGTCGAGGGCGGCGAGGCCGACGCCGTCCACGGGCGACGCGAGCGGGAGGAAGACCTCCTCGATGAGCTGCCGCATCGCGCGGCCGCCCGCGCCGTGCTTGAGTGCGATGCGGGCCGATCGCCGCGGGGTGGTCACGACGGACGCACCTCCCGGAGCTCCGGCACCCCGCCATAGGTGTGCCAGATGCGGCACTGCCCCTCGGACGAGACCATGCACGCGCCCGCGGGGGACTCCGGCGTGCAGGCCCTCCCGAACAGGCGGCAATCGGTCGGCTCCGCGAGCCCCAGCATGATCGGCCCGCAGAGACACCCCTTCACCGCCTCGGCGGCCTCCTCGTCGCGCACGGCGGCCGTGTCGATGGCGAAGCGCCGCCGGGCGTCGAGGCGCGCGAAGGCGGGCGCGAGCGCGAGGTTGCCGCCGGGCACCTCTCCGATGCCACGCCACCGGCCGTCGACCTGCCGGAACACCTCCCGGAGCGCGCGCTGCGCGGGCACGTTCCCCTCGCGCGTCACGCAGCGCGGGTAGACGTTCGCGACCGCGGGCCGGCCGTCGCGCACGAGCGCCGTGACCTCGACGAGCGCCGCGAGGAGGTCGAGCGGCTCGAACCCGGCCACGGCCACCGGCGCCCCGGTCCGGCGCGCGAACGGCTCGAAGATGGCCCAGCCGGTGATGATCGCGGCGTGGCCGGCGGCGAGATAGCCGTCGATCCGCTTCTCCGGCGCCGCGGCCACGACGTCCATCGCCGCCGGGACCCACTTGTGGACGGACAGGATCGAGAAGTTCTCCGGCGGCGCGGCGCGCGCGGCGGCGGCGGTCGCGACGGCGGTGGTCTCGAACCCGGACGCGAGGAAGACGACCTCCTCGCCGGGCGCGCGGCGCGCCAGGTCCGTCGCCTGGTCCACGGAGTAGACCACGTCCACCTTCGCCCCGTCGCCCTGGACGTCGCCGAGCGATCTCGCCGTCCCGGGGAGCCGGAGCATGTCACCGTAGGTGCACACGCGGACGCCCTGGCCGGCGAGGGCGACGGCCTCGTCGACCTCGGGCGCGTCGGTGACGCACACCGGGCAGCCCGGGCCCATGACGAGGCGGAGGCCGGGCGGGAGGACTGCGCGCAGCCCGAACCGCGCGATGGCCTGCTCGTGGCTCCCGCAGACGTGCATGATCGTGACGGGCCGGCCCGCGGCCTCCACGTTGCGGCGCAGCGCGTCCGCGAGCGCCCGCGCCTTCGCCGGGTCGCGGAACTTGAGCTCGCGGGTGAGGTCCGCGGCGGCCATCGCTACGCCTTCTCCTTCCCGGCGGCCAGCTCGCTTCGAACGTCCATCGCCATGAGGTCGCCGGGGGCAGCGCCCGCGAGCACCTGCTCGAACAACGCCAGCGTCTCCTCGACCTCCTCGGGCGGGATGCGCCGGATCGCGTAGCCGACGTGGTTGAGCACGTAGTCGCCGATCCGCACCGGCTCGTCCACGACGTCGAGCCGGAGCTCCTTCGCGACGCCGAAGAAGTCCACCGTGGCCCGGAGGCCGTCGATCGCGATCACCTTCCCCGGCACCCCGAGGCACATTCGTCGGCTCCCTTCACCCGGCGCGCAGCACGGCGTCCGCGACCACCGCCTGCCCGAGCGCGATCCCGCCGTCGCCGGGCGGGACCGTCTCGTGCTGGTATACCTCGACCTCGCCCGCGAGCGCCTCCCGGAGCCCCTCGACGAGCGCGGCGTTCTGGAAGCACCCGCCGGTGAGCACGAGCGGGACGCGGCCGGTCCGCTGGAGCGCGCGCCGCACCAGCTCCGCCCCCGCGGCGACGAGCGCGCGGTGGAACCGGGCGGAGAT
>JAEYOU010000591.1 GCA_023411405.1 Pseudomonadota bacterium
CGGCCGGCCTCGCCGCGCGTCGCCGGGCGCGCGACCCGCGCGCGGCGCCGGTGCACCGGACCGCCGGACTCACAGCTCCAGCTGGGCGCCCATCTCCACGACCCGGTTCGGCGGGAGGCCGAAGAAGCTCGACGCGGTCTGCGCGTTCCGGGCCATGATGATGAAGAGCCGCTTCCGCCAGCCCGCGAGCTTCGACCGCCCCACCGGCAGGAGCGTCTCGCGCCCGAGGTAGAACGTCGACTCCATCGGCTTCACCACCAGCGACGGCCCGTCCTGCGGCGGGCGCTTCGCGAGCGACTCGAGCAGCGCCGGCACCGACGGCGTCTCCATGAAGCCGTAGCGCGCGAGCACCTGGTACAGCCCGCGCCCCAGGTCCTTCACGGTGACGCGCTGCGCGTCGCGCACGTACGGGATCTCCTCGCCCAGGAGCGACACGATGAGCACGCGCTCGTGCAGGACCTTGTTGTGCTTGAGGTGGTGGAGCATGACCGGCGGGACGGTGCCGGCGTTGGAGGTCATGAACACGGCGGTGCCCTGCACCCGCTGCACGTCCTTGCGGTGCAGGTCGGCCATGAAGACGTCGAGGGGCAGGCCGGCGTCCTTGAGCATCCGCGCGAGCGCGTCGCGCCCGCGCTTCCAGGTGGACATGAGCGTGAAGACCACCAGGGCGGCCAGGAGCGGGAACCAGCCGCCGTCGCTGAACTTCACGAGGTTCGCGACGAAGAAGGGGATGTCCACGACGAGGAACAGGAGGGCGAGCGGCCAGGCCCACCAGCGCGGCCAGCCGAAGCGGTCGCGCACGACGCGGTGGAAGAGGAGCGTCGTCACGATCATCGTGCCGGTGACGGCGACGCCGTAGGCCGAGGCCAGGCGCGACGAGGACTGGAACCCCAGCACGAGCGCGATGCAGGCGGCGCCGAGCGCCCAGTTCACCTCGGGGATGTAGACCTGGCCGATGGCGCTGTGGGACGTGTGACGGATGGTGACGCGCGGCGAGTAGCCGAGCTGGACGGCCTGCTGGGTGAGCGAGAAGGCGCCGGAGATGAGGGCCTGCGAGGCGACGATGGCCGCCGCGGTCGCGATCCCGATGAGCGGGTACAGCGTCCAGGCCGGCGCCATCCTGTAGAACGGATTCTCCGCGACCCCGGGGTCGTGGAGCAGCATCGCCCCCTGCCCCATGTAGTTGACGAGGAGCGCGGGCATCGCGATCCAGAGCCAGGCGAGCCGGATGGGCTTGCGGCCGAAGTGGCCCATGTCGGCGTAGAGCGCCTCGCCGCCGGTGATGACCAGCACCACCGCGCCCAGGATCCAGAACCCGGCCCAGCCGTTCCGCAGGTAGAACTCCACGGCGTACGTCGGCGAGATCGCGCGCAGCACCGTCCAGTCGTGGGCGATCCCCCAGAGCCCCGTCAGGAAGATGCAGACGAACCAGACCAGCATGACGGGGCCGAACACCCGGCCCACGGTCGCGGTCCCCTTGCGCTGGAGCAGGAACAGGCCGACGAGGATGACGAGCGCGATGGGGACGACCAGGTGCGCGAGCCCCGGCGCCGCCACCGCCACCCCCTCGACCGCGCTGAGGACGGAGATCGCGGGCGTGATGACGCCGTCGCCGTAGAGCAGCGCCGCGCCGAAGAGGCCCGCCGTGAGCAGCACCCCGCGCCCCATCCGCCGCGCCGGGCCGCCGGCGAGCGCGAGGAGCGCGAGCACGCCGCCCTCGCCGCGGTTGTCGGCGCGCATGACGAAGCTCAGGTACTTGAAGCTGACCACGAAGGTGATGGCCCAGAACACCAGCGACAGCACGCCGAGGATGTTCTCCTGGGTCGGCGCGACGCGGTGCGGCCCCGAGAAGCACTCCTTGAGCGCGTAGAGCGGGCTCGTCCCGATGTCGCCGTACACGACGCCGAGCGCGCCGAGCGCCAGCAGGGCGAGGGCGCGCCCTTGCGGCTGGACCCGGTGCGTACCGGTCGCCGCCTGCGCCTCCGCCTGGGCAGCGGTGGGGGCGCCGGGCGTGCCGGGGAGGTCTGGAGATTGCGCCTGGGCCATCGTCTTTCGGTCAGTCAATGGTTCCGATTCGGGGGGGCAGAGGAAAGCAGATCGGCCCCCCCGCGTCGACGTCCGGAACGCCCGGCGCGGCACCGCGCCCCGGATGCAAGAAATGCCGCACCGCTGACGGCGTGCAACCTCCGGGCCCCTCGGCTATCTTGCCGCGCCCCATGGAAGCGCGCCCCACACTCCGCGCAGAGCTCCGGCAGCTCGTGCTGCTCGGCGCGCCGCTCGCCATCACCCAGGCCGGGCAGACGCTGCTCGGCGCGGTCGACGTCGCCGTGCTCGGGCGGGCCGGGGCCGAGCTGCTCGGCGGCGCAGGGCTCGGCAACGCGCTCTACTTCGGCATCGGCATCCTGGGCATGGGCGCGATGCACGGGCTCGATCCGCTCGTCTCCCAGGCGCTGGGCGGCGGCGACGCCGACCGTGCCCGCCGCCTCGTGTGGCAGGGCCTGTGGCTCGCCCTCCTCCTCGCCGCCGTGCTCGCGGCGCCCATCGTCCTCTCGCCGCGCCTGCTCGCGCCGCTCGGGATCGCGCCGGAGGTGGTCGCGCAGGCCGAGCGATACCTCTCGGTCCGCGTGCTCGGCCTGCCGCTCCTGTTCCTCTACTTCGCCCCGCGCGCGCTGCTCCTCGCCCAGAACCGGCTCACGGCGATGCTCGCCGCGGTCGCGCTCGCGAACGTGCTCAACCTCGGCCTCGACGTGCTCCTCGTCTTCGGCGGCGCAGGGCTCCCCGCGTGGGCGGGGCCGCTGCGCCTCGTCCCGCCGCTCGGGACCGCCGGCGCGGCGTGGGCGAGCAACGCCGCGTCTGCGCTCCAGGTCGTGGTGCTGGCGCTCGTCGTCCGCGCGGAGCTCCGC
>JAEYOU010000601.1 GCA_023411405.1 Pseudomonadota bacterium
CGCCGGCGCCGCGGTCGCGGCCGGCTGGATCGTGCTATAGGACCGCCCTTCTATGAGAGTGCTCGTCGTAGGAAGCGGTGGCCGTGAGCACGCCCTGGTCTGGAAGATCGCCCAGAGCCCGCTCGTCCGCGCCGTCTTCGCCGCGCCCGGGAACCCCGGGATCTCCGCGCTCGCCACGCCCGTCGCGCTCCGCGCCGACGACGTCGCCGGCGTGACGCGCTGGGCGAAGGAGAACGGCATCGACCTCGTCGTGGTCGGCCCCGAGGCGCCGCTCTGCCTGGGGCTCGCCGACCGGCTCGCCGAGGCCGGCGTGCTGGCCTTCGGGCCGGTCGCCGGCGCGGCGCGCATCGAGGGATCGAAGGCGTTCGCGAAGGAGGTCATGGCCGCGGCCCGGGTCCCGACCGCCGACCACGCCGTCTTCGGCGAGGTCGCGCCCGCGCTCGAGTGGGCGCGCCGGTGGGAGGGCCGGGTGGTGGTCAAGGCGGACGGCCTCGCCGCGGGCAAGGGCGTGACGGTCTGCGGCGACCTCGCGGAGGCGGAGCAGGCCCTCCGGGCGGCGCTGGTCGAGCGCGTGCACGGCGAGGCCGGCGCGCGCGTGGTGCTCGAGGAGCGGATGGAGGGGCCGGAGGCGAGCTGCATCTGCCTCGTCGACGGCGAGCGGGTCCGGATGCTCGCCGCCGCCCAGGACCACAAGCGGATCTTCGACGGCGACCGCGGCCCCAACACGGGCGGGATGGGCGCCTTCTCGCCGACGCCCCACGTCACCCCCGCGATCGAGGCGCAGGTGGAGCGCGAGGTGGTCGTCCCGGTCCTGCGCGAGCTGGCGCGGCGAGGACACCCGTTCCGCGGCGCGCTGTACGCCGGGCTCATGCTCACCCGGACCGGCCCGCGCGTCGTGGAGTTCAACGCCCGGTTCGGCGATCCCGAGACGCAGCCCACGCTCCTGCGCCTCCGGAGCGACCTCGTCCCCGCGCTGGTCGCGGCGGCGAAGGGCGACCTCTCCGGCGTCACGCTCTCGTTCGACCGGCGCGCCGCGGTGGGCGTGGTGCTCGCCGCCGAGGCGTACCCGGGCGAGCCCGCGAAGGGCGACGCGATCTCCGGGCTGGACGGCCCGTTCGAGGAGGGCGTGCAGGTGTTCCACGCGGGGACCGCCCGCGCGCCCGACGGCCGGATCGTCACCGCCGGCGGGCGCGTGCTCGCCGTGTGCGCGCTCGGCGACGGCCTCGACGACGCCGCCCGGCGGGCGTACGCCGCCGCGAAGAAGATCACGTTCCGCGGGATGCAGCTCCGCACCGACATCGGGAGGAAGTCATGACCACGCCGCTCGTCCTCATCCTCATGGGCTCGGACTCGGACTGGGACGTCATGTCCGAGGCGAAGAAGGCCCTGGACGACATGGGCATCCCGGCCGAGATCCACGTCTCTTCGGCGCACCGCACGCCCGCACGCACGGGCGCGCTCGCCCGCGAGGCCGCCGGGCGCGGGGTCCAGGTGATCATCGCCGGCGCCGGCGCGGCCGCCCACCTCGCCGGCGTCTGCGCCGCCGAGACCGAGCTGCCGGTGCTCGGCGTGCCGCTCGCGGGGAGCGATCTCAAGGGCCTCGACGCGCTCCTCTCGACCGCCCAGATGCCCGCCGGCGTCCCCGTGGGGACGCTCGCGATCGGGAAGGCCGGGGCCCGGAACGCCGGGCTCCTCGCCGCGCGGATCATCGCGCGCTCCCGCCCCGAGGTCGCGGAGAAGGTGCGGGCGCAGCGAGAGAAGATGCGGGCCGAGGTCGAGGCGAAGGACGCCGCGCTCCAGGAGAAGCTCGCGCGCGCCTAATGCCCCTGCTCGACCGCTACCTGGCGCGCGAGATCCTCCTCCCGCTGGCGGCGGGGCTCCTCTTCCTCACCCAGCTCCTGCTGGCGACGCAGCTCCTGGGCCAGGCGCGGATCCTCTTCGGCGCGGGGGTGAGCCCGGCCGACGTGGGGCAGGTGATCCTCTACCTCCTCCCGTACTTCATCGGGTTCGTGCTGCCGGTCGCCTTCCTCCTCGGCGTGGTGCTCGGCGTGGCGCGGCTCGCGGCCGACCGCGAGGTGGTGGCCATGGGGGCCGCCGGCCTCTCCCCGCTCCGCCTCCTCCGCGTGCCGCTCGCGCTCTCGCTCGGGACCGCCGCGATCGGCCTCTGGATCGCCCTCGTCCTCGAGCCGGCGGGGATGCGCGCGGTCCGGGCGCTGATGAACGACATCGTGAAGCGGAACGTCACGAGCGAGGTCCGGCCCGGGACGTTCTACGACCGGATCCCGGGCTACACGCTCTATGCCGAACGCGTCGAGGAGGGCGGCTGGTCCCACGTCCTCATCCACGACCGCTCGAACCCGGACGCGCCCGTGCTGGCGCTCGCCGGGCGCGGGCGGCTCGAGCCGGTGGGCCCGGCCCAGGACATGCGGCTCGTCCTCACCGAGGGCGAGCTGCACCGCGAGGCGGCGTCCTCGGACGACTACGCGGTCGCCTCGTTCGACTCCGGCGCGTTGCTCGTGGGGCTCGGCGGCGGAGCCTCCGAGGGTGCGCGCGGCCTCGGGCGGAATGCGCGCGAGGTGACCGTGGCCGAGACGCGCGCGCTGGCGGCCGCGGCCTACGCCGCCGGCAAGCCGGAGCAGGCCTGGCGCATCGAGGGGAACCTGCACCGGAAGATCGCCTCGGCGCTCGTCGTGATCGCCTTCGCGCTGCTCGGCGTGCCGCTGGGCGCCTCGCCGCGCGCCGGCAAGGCGTTCGGCGCCGGCGCGACGCTCCTCGTGATGGTGGCCCACTACCTCCTGCTCCGGACCGGGCAGCAGCTCGCGCAGCAGGGCGTGGTCCCGGCGTGGCTCGGCCTCGAGCTCGGGAACGCCGTGGTGGGCGGGGTGGGGCTCCTGCTCCTGTGGCGCCTCGCGCGGAGAGGCACGGGGGCGGTGCGGTGATCCTCCGCCGCCACATCGCCGCCCGGGCGGCCTGGTCGATCCTCGCCGCGCTCCTCGGCGTGGTCACCATCTACCTGGCGATCGACTACGTCGACAACTCGCACTCGTACACGGGGGAGGGCGCGCTCGCCGCGGTGCTCGAGCTCTACGCCAACCTGGCGGTGGTGGTGATCCGGCAGGTCGCCCCCGCGGCGATGCTGCTCGGCGCGGGCGTCGCCGTCTCGGGGCTGCGGCAGACGCGCGAGTACACCGCGCTGCGGGCCGCGGGGCTCGGGCCGTGGTTCGTCACCGGTCCGGTCGTGGCGGTGGTGCTCCTCTTCGGCGCCGGGCTCGTGGTGCTGCACGAGGCGTGGGGCGTGGAGGCGGTCGAGCGGGTGGAGGAGATCCGCGCCTTCACGTTCAAGAAGGGCGGCGACCGGCGGCGGTACGAGGAGGCGCGCGCGCCGAAGCGCTGGTTCCGGGGCCGCGACGGCCGCCACGTCTACCACCTCCGGGGCTCACGCCCGGACGGCGGGTTCGAGGGCGTCACCGTCCTCGAGCTCTCGCCCGGGTTCCGCCTCGTGCGCCGGATCGACGCGCACGCGATGCGGCCCGCCGGCCCCGGAGCGTGGCACCTCGAGGACGTCGTCGAGCGGATCTTCGAGGACGACGGGAGCCTCCGGGTGATCGAGGCCGCGGCGCGGGTCTACCGCTTCGACGAGTCGCCCGATGCGTTCGCGGTGGTGCCCGGGAACCCGGCGCAGATGGGCTGGCGCACGCTCGTTGCGCAGATCGCGGTGCGGGAGCGGAGCGGGCTCCCCGTGACGGAGTTCGCGCTCGAGCGCGACAACCGCCTCGCGTATCCCCTGGCCGGCGCGCCCGGCGCGCTCCTCGCGATCGCGCTCGCGCTCCGCGCCGGCCGGAAGGGGCACGTCGCGTCGGCGCTCGTCGAGTCGGTGGGCGTGTCGCTCCTCTTCTGGTCGGTGCAGGGGGTGAGCTGGGCGCTGGGGCTCTCGGGGCGCGTCGACCCATCGATCGCCGCCTGGGCGCCCGACCTCGCGTTCCTGGTGCTCGGGACGGCGGCGGTCTGGCGGTCGCGGTAGTCTTTCGCGGGGGGCAGGACTGCGCTAGAACCAGCGCATGCCCTTCCCCCAGGAGCGGCCTCGGCGGTTGCGGCGGACCGAGGCGCTCCGCGCCCTGGTGCGGGAGACGACCCTCGCCCCCGACGACCTCATCTGGCCGCTCTTCGTGGTGCCCGGCCAGCGGGTGCGCAACCCCGTGCGGAGCATGCCGGGCGTCTTCCAGCTCTCGATAGACGAGCTCGTGGCCGAGGCGCAGGCGGGCTGGGCGGCGGGCGTACGGTCGGTCATCCTCTTCGGGATCCCGGAGCGGAAGGACGCCGAGGGCTCCGGCGCGTGGGCCGAGGACGGCGTCGTGCCGCGCGCGGTGCGGGCGCTCAAGGCGCAGGTGCCCGGCCTGGTGGTGATGACCGACGTCTGCCTCTGCGAGTACACCGACCACGGCCACTGCGGCGTGCTCCGCCCGCCGGCGGCCGGCGGCCCGGGGCAGGGGCTCACGGTGGACAACGATCTCACCCTGCCGCTCCTCGCCCGGGAGGCGCTCGCGCACGCGAAGGCAGGCGCGGACCTGGTCGCGCCCTCGGACATGATGGACGGCCGCGTGGGCGCCATCCGCGCCGCGCTCGACGGCGCGGGCTTCGCCGATGTGCCGATCCTCTCGTACGCCGCCAAGTTCGCCGGCGCCTTCTACGGCCCGTTCCGCGACGCGGCGGAGAGCGCGCCGCGCGACGGTCCCGGGATCCCCGGCGACCGCAAGGCCTACCAGATGGATCCTGCCAACCTCCGCGAGGCGCTCCGGGAGGCGGAGCTCGACGTGGCCGAGGGCGCGGACCTCCTCATGGTGAAGCCGGCCGTGCCGTACCTCGACGTCGTGCGCCTCGTGCGCGACCGGTTCCTCCTGCCGACGGCCGCGTACCACGTCTCCGGCGAGTACGCGATGATCAAGGCCGCGGCGGAGCGCGGCTGGATCGACGAGGACCGGGTGGTCCTCGAGACGCTCACCTGCTGCCGCCGCGCCGGCGCGGACCTCGTCCTCACGTACTACGCGCGCCACGCCGCCCAGCTCCTCACGGGGAACCGCGGATGAGCCCGCGTGCCGCCGGGGCCGCCGCGCCCGCGACCTACAAGGTCGTCGAGGTCTCGCCCGTCTCGGAGGAGACGCTCGAGGACGCCCTCAACGAGTGGAGCGCGGCCGGCTTCGCGTTCGAGTCGCTCCACTTCGTCGCGCGCGAGGGCTCGCACCGGCCGGCGCTGGCGTACCTCTTCTTCGTGCAAGGGAAGCCCAGGGCGGGGAAGGGGAAGGCGGGCGCGCCGTGAGGAGCCTGCTCCGCGACGTCCGGCCCGAGGGGAGCCCGTACCCGAAGGCCGACCTCACGCTCCGCGCCCTGGCCCGGCTCGTGGACTTCGGCCTGGCGCTGCTCCTCGCCTTCTCCGCGCCGCCGGTCGGGCCGCTCGCGGCGGCGCTCTACCTGCTCGCCGCCGACAGCCTCTTCCACGGGCAGTCCGCGGGGAAGCGGCTCTTCGGCATCCGGGTGATGGTGGTGCCGCGCCGGGCCCCGGCCGGCGTCCACGAGTCGCTCCTGCGCAACGCGCCCTTCGCGCTCGTGGCGGTCTTCGCGACGTTCCCGCCCCTGTGGCTCGTCCTCTTCGTCGCCGGCGTGCCGATCGTGGCGTTCGAGGCGTACATGATCCTCACGGACCGTCTCGGCATCCGCGTCGGCGACGTGTTCGCCGATACGCAGGTGGTGGACGCGAAGGAGCTCGCCCGGACCGAGGCGCCGAGCCCGCTCGCGACGCCCGCTCCGGTGCGGCCCGGCTCGTCCGCGAGCGCGTAACCCATGCGTGCTCGACGCAGCGCCGCTGCGAGTCGACGCCCTCGCGCGAGCTCGCCCCTCCGCCCATCCCCCGGGAAGACGCCCATGTACCCATCGACCCGAACCTCCGCGATGTGGCTCGTCGTCGCCTGCACCCTCGCCGGCTGCGCACACGCGGCGACGCCTCCGGCCGGCGCGAAGGCGCAGGGCGTGCCGCTCGCATCCATCGACAAGGAGGTGCTCCGCGCCGCCATCCACGAGCACGCGCCGGAGATGCGGAGCTGCTACGAGAAGCGGCTCGCGGCGGACCCTCGCCTCCAGGGCAAGGTCGCGATCAAGTGGGTCATCCAGCCCGACGGTTCGGCGACCGACGCCATGGTGGCGCCGGACTTCACCACCCTGAACGACGCGGAGGTCCACGCCTGCATGACGGCGCGGATCGCGACCTGGCGGTTCCCGCGTCCCAAGGGAGGCGGCGTCGCCATCATCACGTATCCCTGGGTCTTCCGTGCGCTGGCGGAAGGCGCGGCCGCGCCGCGGGAGCCCGCGCCCGCTGTCCTCGAGGCGGTGGGCGCGCAGCGCGCCACGGTCAACCGCTGCTACGAGCAGCGGCTCGCGGTGCACCCCGAGCTCGAGGGCAGGGTCCTCGTGGGCTTCACGCTCCAGCCGGGCGGGAGGTTCGCCGACGTGGCCGTGGTCCCGTCGGGCACGACGCTGCAGGACGCCGAGCTCCATCGGTGCATCACGGACTCGATGGCGACCTGGAGCCATCCCTTCGGGAACGACGAGCCGGCGCGCGCTCAGCTGCCGTTCGTGTTCCGGCGCGGCGGGTCGGTCTCGAGGTGAGTACGCGCGGACGATGACTCCGCGGGGCCCCGCGCGGGACCGACGTCCGCTTCGCGCGGCGGGCGAACTCCGGGCTCGTGCTCTGCCGCGCGTTGCGGTTGGGGGACGTGAAGGAGCGCGTGACGCCTGGCGGGCGGTGAGCGCCCGGCAGGCCGGTACGCCGGTGCCCGCCCCCGCCCGAGCGGCGGAGCACGAGGTCCGGAGCGGCGGAACGCCCGGGGACGGGACGACGCAGGGGGGATGCGCGCCGGCTCGGCCGTGCTATACAGGCGGCCCCGCGCGTTTCCGCCCGCGCCGCGACGTCGGCGGCCGTGCGGCACAGGTTGCCGGGAGCTTTTCCTGGAGGACGAATGGCGAACTCGAAGAGCAAGCACATCCGCGTGAAGTCGCGCCGCCGCCAGCAGTGGAAGGCGCGCAAGAAGCGTCAGAAGGCGGCCGCGAAGGCGAAGAAGTAGATGGGCGTGACGCCCCCGCCCCTAGGAAGGTGAAGCCTGGGGCGGGGACGCAGTCCCCGTTCGATCACTCAAAACGCCAGGACCAGGCCCACCTGCGGGCCTCGGAACATCAGCTCCGGCGCGTCCACGCCGTCGCCGGCGACGTCCACCCACCGCCAGCCCGCGCTCACGCCGACCGGTCCGCCGTGGACCGCCAGGCCGAGGAACGTGTCCGCGATCCGCTCCGGGAAGGGCGTGATCCGCGCGTGCCCCTCGATGGCGACCGGACCGACCATCCCGAGCTGGCCGGAGACGCCGAGGTTCGGGCCGACGATCGTCTTCCCGCGCCAGGGCTGGCTCGCGACGACGGCCGAGTCGGGCAGGTCCAGCATCGACACGCCGGTCTCGAGCCGGAGCCGGAACGACCGGTCCGAGAGGACCGTCCAGGTCAGGTGCGCGTTGGCGAGCGTGGCCGGATCGCTCTCGTCGTCCCGGAGCTGGCCGGTCACCTGCTCCCGCGCGAGCGCGCTCACGTCGAGGTTGAAGCCGACGAGGCGCGTGTCGAGGCCGAACGTGAGGCCGGCCATGTACCCGTCCTCGCGCCCCGCGCCGTAGAGCGAGAAGCGCGTGTAGATGCGGTCGTGCTCGCGCCGCTCGGGTTCGGGAGCGGCCTGGCCCGGCACGCCCTGCGGCGGGGCGGAGGAGGGCGGCGGCGGGGGCTGCACCGGATAGACCGGATAGAGCGGGTACCAGCCCCATCCCCAGCCCCAGTAGCGGCGGTGGTAGTGGGGCCGCGGTCCGTACCGCGGGCCAGGAGCGCGCGGGTAGGGGCTGCGGTACTCGCGCGGCGGCGGAGGAGCCGGGGCCGGGGCCTCCACGCGCGGTGGAGGTGGGGCGTCATGCGCGAGGGTGCCCTGCGGGAGCGCGGCGGCGAGCGAGGCCACGGCGAAGAGACAGGTGGTGAGCCGCATGGGGGTGTCCTCCACCCGACGGAGATAGCAACGGCGGTGCCACCTGCGACCTGGCGGGGATCCGTCGCCCCGGCAGCGCTTTCGTGCCGGAGCGCGCGGCCGGCGGCCCGCCCTGGTGATGCCACCCGAGGACAGGGGCGTGAATCCCGGAGCTCGCCGGCTCGCTCGATCCGCTCCGGGAGAACGGCCTTGACGTGCCGGGCGCCGCCGGGTTACTCACTGCCTCCCGCGGCGCCCTCCGGGAACCGCGGGAAAATCGCGGCTCTCGGCAGCATCCCAGGGAGGGAGCGGCGAGCAGGACGAGGTTTCGGGCCCGTGGCGCAGCTGGGAGCGCGCCTGAATGGCATTCAGGAGGTCACCAGTTCGATCCTGGTCGGGTCCACCATCTGGCAGTGAGGTTTGCGAGGGCGGTTCCGGGTTCCTGGGACCGCCCTTCGCCTGTCCGGAGTGCGAGCGCGGTCGGGCGCGTCACGGCGCCGCGGCCGCAGGGCTCTCCGGCGCCACCGGCGCGAGCCGATCGACGACCTCGCAGATCGCGTCGAGGTCCACCGGCTTCACCAGGTGTGCGTCGAACCCGGCCTGGGCGGAGGCGCGCCGGTCGGGCTCCTGCCCGTAGCCCGTGACCGCCACGAGCCGGAGGGCGCCGAGCCGTGCCCGGAGCCGCCGCGCCAGCTCGTAGCCGTCCATGACCGGCAGCCCCAGGTCGAGCAGCGCGACGCCGGGCGGCGCCGCCTCGACGACGGCGAGCGCCGAGGGCCCGTCGTACGCCACCTGGACCTCGTGGCCGCGGGAGCGGAGCACCTCGGCGAGCAGCTCGGCGGCGTCCACGTTGTCGTCCACCACGAGCACCGGGACGCGGGCGCCTGCGCGGCGCGTGTGTTCGCTCGCGGGCGACGCCGGGCGCGCCCAGGCCGCGCGCGCCATCGGGAGCCAGACCGTGAAGGTGCTGCCGCGGCCGCGCCCCGCGCTCTCGGCCGCGATCCGTCCGCCGTGCAGATCGACGAGGCTCCGCACGATGGTGAGCCCGATCCCGAGCCCGCCGGGGGCGCGGTCGAGGTTCCGCTCGCCCTGCACGAAGAGATCGAAGATCCGGGGCAGGAGCGCCGGCGAGATGCCGATGCCGTCGTCGGTGACGGAGAGCCGGACCTGGAGCTCCTCGGCGACGGCGCGCAGCACGATGTGGCCGCCCGGATCCGTGTACTTGGCCGCGTTCGTGAGCAGGTTCGCCACCACCTGCGCGAGCCGGTGGGCGTCGCCGTCCAGCACGAGCCCCTCCGCGGCGTCGACCTGGAGCGTGTGGCGGCGCTCCTCGAGCAGCGGGCTCGCCTGCTCCACCGCGTTCGAGATGACGTCGGCGAGCGTCACCGGCCTCCGCTCGAGGCGCACCTTGCCGCGGATCACGCGCGAGACGTCGAGGAGGTCGTCCACGAGCCGGACGAGGTGCGCCACCTGGCGCTCGATCACCACCCGCTCGCGCTGGAGCGCGGCGGGGGCGTGCGCCTTCATGAGCTCGAGCGCGGTCACGATCGGCGAGAGCGGATTGCGCAGCTCGTGCGAGAGCATGGCGATGAACTCGTCCTTCGCCCGGCTCGCGCCCTCGGCGCTCGCGAGGACGTCGGCGAGCCGCCGCCGCTCGGCCTCGAGCTCGCTCCGCTTGCGCGCGTGGCACAGCGCGAGGCCCGCGTGGACGGCCAGATCCGCGAGCGTCTCCCGCTCGGCGGCCTCGAAAGGGCGGCGGCCGGCGCGGCGC
>JAEYOU010000623.1 GCA_023411405.1 Pseudomonadota bacterium
GGCCGGCTCCGGGCGCAAGCTCGCGGGCGTGCTCGTCGTCTCCGACGGCGCCGACAACGCGGCGCTGGCGCAGGGCCTCTCTCCCGCGACGCGCAAGCGGCTCGAGGCGCTGGGGTTCCCGGTGAACGCGGCGGCGCTCGGCCGGGACGCGCCGAAGGATCTCGCCGTGGAGCGCGTCGCCGTCGACGACTTCGCCTTCGTGCGGAACCGGATCACCGTCGAGGCCACGATCCGGGCGCGCGGGTTCACCGGCCAGGAGATCCAGGTCGTGCTCCGGCGGGAAGGGAACGCGGTCACCGCCGGGCGCGTGAAGCTCGAGCCCGGGCGCGACACGTACACCGTCCCGCTCTCGTTCTCGCCCGACGAGACCGGGACGTTCGTCTTCACCGTCTCGACCCCCGTCCTGCCCGACGAGGTGATCGCCGAGAACAACGCGCGCTCCTTCGTGCTCCGCGTGATCCGCGACCGGGTCCGCGTGCTGCTCGTGGCCGGGCGGCCGAGCTGGGACGTGCGCTTCCTGCGCGGGCTCCTGAAGCAGGACCCGAACGTCGACCTGGTGAGCTTCTTCATCCTCCGGACCAACTCCGACAGCCCGGGGCCGCAGGAGGAGCTGTCGCTCATCCCGTTCCCGGTGACGGAGATCTTCGGCGATCAGCTCCGGACGTTCGACGCCGTGGTCTTCATGAACTTCGCCTACGGCCCCTACCGCGGGCTGGAGATCGAGCGCTTCCTGCCCAACCTCCGCGACTACGTACGCGGCGGGGGCGCGCTCGCCATGGTGGGGGGCGAGCAGAGCTTCGGCGGCGGGGGGTACGGCGACACGCCGCTCGACGAGGTCCTGCCCGTGCACCCGCTCGGCGGCGCCACGCTGTTCGAGGGCGAGGCGCGCGCGCGCCTCACGCCCGAGGGCCGGCGTCACCCGATCACCGCGCTCCTCGCGGGCGAGGGCGCGAGCGACGCGCTCTGGGCGTCGCTGCCGCCGCTCACGGCGGTCAACCCGACGCGTCCGCTCGGACCAGGCCAGGGCGCCTCCGTGCTCCTCGAGGCGCCGTCCGTGGAGGCCGAGGGGCGTCCGGCGCCGCTCGTCGCGGTCCGGCAGGTCGGCCAGGGCCGCTCGCTCGCCGTCGCGACCGACGCGTCGTGGCGCTGGGGGTTCCAGGCCGCGGAGTCCGGCCAGGGCGACCGCACGTACATGCGGTTCTGGAACTCCGCGCTCCGCTGGCTCTCCAAGGATCCCTCGCTCGCGCCGCTCCAGGTCGAGCCCGACGCGCCGGCGGTCGAGCCCGGCGCGCCCGTGGGGCTCACGATCACCGCGCACGGCCCGGACTTCGGACCGGCGGCGGGGAGCAAGGTGAGCGCCGAGCTGGTCGCCGAGGACGGGCGCTCCGTCGCGCGCGGCGACGCCGTGGCCGGGCCGGAGGGGACGGCGCGGCTCGAGCTCCTCCCCCCGGGCCCGGGGGCGTACAAGATCGTCTCGAAGGTGGAGGGTGGGCCCGAGCAGGCGACGGCCGCGGTGGCCGTGCGCGGCGCAGGGCCGGAGGACGCGGACGCAGCGCCCCGCCCCTCGCTCCTCCAGGCGCTCGCGGACGCGACGGGCGGCGGCTTCTCGCCCGCCCGGGATGGCATGCCGAAGCTGGCCGTGAACGATCCCGAGGTGGTGGAGATCGGCCGGCGGCGGACCGTCCCGATCTGGGACCGGTGGTGGACCATCGCCGCGCTGGGCGCCCTGCTCGCGGCCGAGTGGGCGCTCCGCCGCAGATGGGGATACTGGTGACTGCAGCGGTCGGACCGGCCCTGCCCTCGCGACGGGGGCGTGCCAAGCGTTTCACCAAAGGGAGAGGAGCCACATGAGGATCGAAAAGGGACGGGTCGTGGATCTCGACTATTCGCTGCACCTCGGGGACGGTGAGGTCGTCGACCGCTCCGAGCCCGGGGAGCCGCTCACCTACCTGCACGGCGAGGGGGAGATCGTGCCCGGGCTCGAGAACGCCCTCGAGGGCCTGGAGCAGGGCCAGCAGAGGCAGGTCGTCGTCCCGCCCGGCGACGGCTACGGCGACCACGACCCGCGGCGCGTCCAGCGGGTGCCCCGCGAGGCCTTCCCGCCCGGGTTCCAGCCGGAGGTGGGGATGGAGCTCTCGGCCCAGGGCCCGGACGGCGAGGAGGTCCCGTTCGTCATCCAGCAGGTGGAGCCGGCCGCGGTCACGATCGACCTCAACCACCCGCTCGCGGGGAAGACGCTCCACTTCGACGTCACCGTGCGCGGCGTGCGCGAGGCGACGCAGGACGAGCTCCAGCATGGCCACGCCCACGGGCCGGAGGGCCACGGGCACTAGGGCTGGAGTGAGCACACCGTCGGGAAGCTCCAACCGGTCGCCCTGAGCGTAGCCCGCCGAAGGCGGGCGGAGTCGAAGGGCGGCCGGGGCCCCTCACGGCGTCGGCGTCACGTCGTACGTCCAGCGCGTCACCGTGCTCGTGAGCTGAAACCGCTGCTTCACCCGCGCGGCGCCGCGCCGGGCCTCCACCTCGTGCCAGCCTTCCCAGAGCTCGACGCGCTGGTTGCCGAGGCCGACGGGCTGCCCGTCCACGACGACCTCGGTGTCCGGCGGCGCCGTGACCTCGAGCGTCCCGCGGACGAGCTCGAACCGGACCGGGGTGGCGGGGGCGTGGACCTTCACCTTTCGTCGCACGTCGACGCCCTCGGCGCGATCCCGGAGCCGGACCTCGTGCTCTCCCGCGGTCACCTCCACGACGAGCGGGGAGCGGCCGACGCGCCTCCCGTCGACGAGGATCTCGCCGGGGGGGACGGAGCTCACCGAGATCGAGAGCTTGCGCGGCGGCCTGGGGGGGGCGGCCGCCGGAGCTGGGG
>JAEYOU010000651.1 GCA_023411405.1 Pseudomonadota bacterium
CATCACCGGTGAGCGCGGCGGCCTGCGGGTCGCGACGACGTTCTTCGTGCCGCTCGGCGAGAACGCCGAGGTGCAGCGCGTGGCCGTCACCAACACCTCGGACGCCGAGAAGACGGTCACCCTCTTCTCGTTCGTCGAGTTCTGCCTGTGGAACGCGCAGGACGACCAGACGAACTACCAGCGCAACCTGTCCATCGGCGTGGTCGAGGTCGAGCAGGACGGCCCGCACGGGTCGGCGATCTACCACAAGACCGAGTACCGGGAGCGGCGGGACCACTACGCCGTCTTCGGCGTCAACACGCGTGCGGACGGCTTCGACACCGACCGCGACACGTTCGTCGGCGCGTACAACTCCCTCGGTGAGGCGGCCGTGCCCTTCGCGGGCAAGAGCGCCGACTCGGTGGCCTCGGGCTGGTACCCGATCGCCTCCCACGGCCTCGAGCTCACCCTCGAGCCGGGCGAGTCCCGCGAGCTCGTCTTCGTCCTCGGCTACGTCGAGAACCCGGACGAGGAGAAGTGGGCCGACGACGCGAAGCAGGTCATCAACAAGTCCCGCGCCCACGCCCTGCTGGGTCGCTTCGCGACGAGCGAGCAGGTGGACGCCGCCTTCGAGGCTCTGGGCCACTACTGGACCGAGCTGCTCTCCACCTACTCGGTGAGCTCGGGCGACGAGAAGCTCGACCGGACCGTGAACATCTGGAACCAGTACCAGTGCATGGTCACCTTCAACATGTCGCGCTCGGCCTCCTACTTCGAGACAGGCATCGGCCGCGGCATGGGCTTCCGCGACTCGAACCAGGACCTCCTGGGCTTCGTGCACCTCGTGCCCGAGCGTGCCCGCGAGCGCATCATCGACATCGCCTCGACGCAGTTCCCCGACGGCTCGGCCTACCACCAGTACCAGCCGCTCACGAAGCGCGGGAACAACGACATCGGCTCGGGCTTCAACGACGACCCGCTCTGGCTCATCGCCGGCGTCGCCGCGTACCTCAAGGAGACGGGCGACTACGGGATCCTGAAGGAGCTGGTCCCGTTCAACAACGACGAGTCGAACAAGGCGACGCTGATGGAGCACCTGCGCCGCTCGTTCCAGCACGTCCTCGACAACCTCGGGCCGCACGGCCTGCCGCTCATCGGCCGCGCGGATTGGAACGACTGCCTCAACCTGAACTGCTTCTCCGAGACGCCGGACGAGTCGTACCAGACCACGGGCAACCGGACCGGCCGCACCGCCGAGTCGCTGATGATCGCCGGCCTGTTCATGGCGATGGGCCCGGAGTGGATCGCGCTCCTCGAGCGCGAGGGCCAGGCCGGCGAGGCCAAGGAGGCGGCGGCGTCCCTGAAGAAGATGGAGGAGGCCATCCTGAAGCACGGCTGGGACGGTGACTGGTTCCTCCGCGCCTACGACTTCTTCGGCAAGAAGGTCGGCTCGAAGGAGTGCGAGGACGGCAAGATCTTCATCGAGAGCCAGGGCTGGTGCGTCATGGGCGGGGTGGGCCTGGAGAGCGGCCAGGCCAAGAAGGCGCTCGACTCCGTCAAGGAGCACCTCGACACGAAGTACGGCATCGTGCTCCAGCAGCCCGCGTACAAGGAGTACCACGTGGAGCTCGGCGAGATCTCCTCGTACCCGCCGGGCTACAAGGAGAACGCGGGCATCTTCTGCCACAACAACCCGTGGATCATGATCGCGGAGACCATGATCGGCCGCCCCGACCGCGCCTTCGAGTACTACAAGAAGATTGCGCCGGCGTACGTCGAGGACATCTCGGAGATCCACAGGACCGAGCCGTACGTCTTCTCGCAGATGGTCGCGGGGAAGGACGCGGTCCGGCACGGCGAGGCGAAGAACGCGTTCCTCACCGGCACGGCCGCCTGGACCTTCGTGGCCGCCTCGCAGTACCTCCTCGGCGTCCGGCCCGAGCACGAAGGTCTCAAGGTGGCGCCCTGCCTCCCCGCGGAGATCCCGGAGTTCACGATCACCCGGAAGTGCCGCGGCGCGACCTACGAGATCCACGTGAAGAACTCCGGCAAGGGCGGGAAGGCCAGGCTCACGGTGGACGGGAAGGCCATCGAGGGCGACGTGGTGCCCTGGGCCAAGCCCGGCGCCGTCGTGAAGGTGGAGTGCGCGGTGTAGCGCGCGCCCTCGTCCGTTCGTCTCGTCCCGAGCCCGGGCGCCGCCGCACGGCGCGCCCGGGCTTCGCGCAAACGTTCGCGCCCGCGGCGGCGAGCAGGAAAACGATTCCTCCTGCTGGGGCGCAGGCCTTAGGACGGTTCCGAGCCGAAAACGTTTTCCGCGGCCCACGCGTGCCGCGATGGAGGGAGCTCCGCGCCGGAACGGTGCCTCTCGCGCCCGGTCCCGTGCGGAGACGGGCCCCGGACCGCGCCCGGAAAACGTCGTGATCCAGCCGAGCTGCAACGACACGACGAGGGACGTGCACGGACCCATTGCAGAACGGTTCGGAATCGGGCACACGGTCGCGCATCCCGTGTGCCGCGGGGCAACGGCCGCCCTCGGGGCGACCCGACGCTGGTGGCCGTTGCTTCGCGGCGTTTCCGTTCTCTCCCACCGCGCCGTCCCGTGCATCGCGGATGTCCCATCCACGAGGAGTGGTCATGAAGCTCCAGACGAAGCGCCCCGCAACGACCGCAGCGAGAGGTCTGCTCCTGGCCGCCGGGCTCCTGCTCGCCGTCCAGGCCCACGCCCAGACCGACTACTGGTCCACCTCCGGCTCGCGGATCGTCGACGCCCAGGGGAACACCGTCCACATCACCGGCGCGAACTGGT
>JAEYOU010000669.1 GCA_023411405.1 Pseudomonadota bacterium
CCGCCAAGGCGGGCGTGGGCGCGAAGGCGCTCGCGCCCGGGCCGGACGGCCGGGTGGCGCCCGAGGCCAAGGAGACGCTGGCGGCCGAGCTCGGCTTCGCGCTCACGGCGGCGGCGGGCGACTTCATCGACGCCGCGGCGCGGTTCGCGGCGGAGAAGGAGCTCAAGGTGGCGAAGGGCGACGACGCCGGCGCGCTCGACGGGGCGCTCGTGCGCGGCCTCCCGCCCGGCCACGTGCTGGTGATCGCCGCGGGCAAGGTGGACGGGCGCCTCCCGCTGGTGAAGAAGCTCGCGGGCGCGGGGCGGCGCGTGACGACCGCGATCGAGACCGACGGCCCGTGGGACGCGCAGCGCCCCGTGCTGGGGCCGCTCCTCGAGATGCTCCTCGCCGGGACGGAGAAGCGGTTCGATCGGGCCGGGGAGGCCGCGCTGGCGGAGCGCGTGGGCGACGACGCGCGCGTGCTCGCCTCCGAGGTCCAGAAGCTGGCGGCGTACGTCGGCGATCGCAAGGTGATCGGCGCGGCCGACGTGCAGGCGGTGGTGGTCCGCG
Organism: Pseudomonadota bacterium; assembly: GCA_023411405.1. Classification (GTDB taxonomy): domain Bacteria; phylum Myxococcota; class Myxococcia; order Myxococcales; family Anaeromyxobacteraceae; genus Anaeromyxobacter. The sequence goes on from JAEYOU010000669.1 coordinate 550, forward strand.
TCGCCCAGGACCCGTTCTTCGCCCTCGGGAACGCGGTCGAGGCCCGGGACCTCCCCCAGGCGCTGGCGGTGCTCGAGCGCTCGTTCGAGGACGGCGCCAACGAGTTCATGATCCTCGGCTCGCTCGCCGCGACGGTGCGCCGGCTCGTGGCGGAGCGCGAGCGGGGCCGCAGGGCCGCGGGCGACCGCCGGCTGCGGTCGTACGACGAGTGGCAGCACCTCGTGCTCCCCACGTTCGCCGAGGGGGAGCTCGAGGGGAAGAAGCCCTACGGCTTCTGGATGAAGTACCAGGCGGCCATGCGCTTCGAGCGCGGCGAGCTGCTCGGCGCGCTCGCCGACCTTTCCGAGGCCGACCTGGCGATGAAGAGCGGGCAGGACGGCCGGATCCGCCTGGAGCGGTTCCTCCTCGGTCTCCTCGCCCCCCCGCCCACCCACCGGAGCCTCCCGTGAGCCAGCGACTCCTCGTGACCAGCGCCCTGCCGTACGCCAACGGCCCGATCCACCTCGGCCACCTCGTCGAGTACATCCAGACCGACGTCTACGTCCGGTTCCGCCGCGCGACCGGCGACGACGTCACGTACGTCTGCGCCGCCGACTCCCACGGCACGCCCATCGAGGTGAACGCCGCCAAGGCCGGCGTCACGCCGAAGGCCTTCGTGGAGCGCTGGCGCAAGGAGCAGCACGAGGACTTCAAGCAGTTCGGGGTGGAGTTCGCGACCTACTACACCACCGACTCCGAGGAGAACCGGCGCTGGGCGTACCGGGTCTACGACGCGCTCAAGGCCAAGGGGCTCATCTACAAGAAGTCGGTCGAGCAGCTCTACTGCGAGACCGACCGGCGGTTCCTGCCGGATCGCTTCGTGAAGGGCACCTGCCCGACCTGCGGGACGAAGGACCAGTACGGCGACGTCTGCGAGAGCTGCGGGACGACCTACGATCCCCGCGAGCTCAAGGAGCCCTACTGCGCGATCTGCCGGAACCCGCCGGTGGTCCGCACGAGCGACCACGCGTACGTGAACCTGCGCAAGCCCGAGGTGAAGGCGATCATCGACGGCTGGGTCGCGGCCGAGGGGCACCTCGAGCCGGCGGTGCGCGAGCAGGTGAAGGGCTGGCTCGCGGATCTCCAGGACTGGTGCATCACGCGCGACGAGCCGTACTTCGGGTTCCCGGTCAACGACCCCGAGTTCCCGGGCAAGTTCCTCTACGTCTGGGTGGACGCGCCGATCGGCTACCTCTCGAGCGCCGAGCACTACTTCGCCGCCGAGGCGCCGCAGCGGATCTCGCCGAAGGAGTTCGAGGCCCGCTACCTGGCCGAGGGCGCGCCGTCGCGGCTCGAGCACTTCATCGGGAAGGACATCCTCCGGTTCCATGCCGTGTTCTGGCCGGCGATGCTCTGGGCGACGGGCCTCAAGCGCCCCGACCGCATGCCGGTGCACGGCCACCTGACCGTCAACGGCGAGAAGATGTCCAAGTCGCGCGGCACGTTCATCACCGCGGCCACCTACCTCGGGTCGGGCCTCGATCCGGAGCTCCTGCGGTATTTCTACGCCGCGAACCTGGGGCCGGGCGTCGCCGACCTCGACCTCTCCCTCGAGGAGTTCAAGAACCGGATCAACGCCGATCTGGCGAACAACGTCGCGAACCTCGCCTCCCGCGTCGCGGCGCTGATCGAGAAGGCCCAGAAGGCGGGGCCCACGCTCCAGGAGCAGCCCGAGGCGGCGATCGTCGAGGCGACGAGGGCCGCGCTCGACGGAGCCCGCGCGGCGTACCTCGCGCTCGAGCTGCGGGAGGTGGTGCGGCTCGCGAACCAGGTCGCGGATCGCTGCAACAAGCGGCTCCAGGAGGCGAAGCCGTGGGAGGCCCCGGCGAGCCCGGCGAGCCGCGCGCTCCTCTTCACGGTGGCCAAGTCGCTCCGCGGGATCGCGACGCTCCTCTGGCCGATCATGCCCCGGTTCGCGGACGGGCTCACCGCGGCGTTCGGCCAGGCCCGCCCCGCGACGTGGGAGGCTGGGTTCGATCCCTTCGACGGGCCGCCGGTGACCGCCGCCGGAAAGCCGCCCCAGATCGCCCGCCTGGACGCCAAGCAGACGGCGAAGCTCATCGTCGCCGCGCCGGACGGGCCCGCGGCCGCCCCGGCCGCGAAGGCGCAGGCGGCGAAGGACGCGAAGACCGCTCCCGCCGCCGCGGCGCAGGCGACGCCCGGCGTCATCACCTACGACGAGTTCGCGAAGGTGGAGCTCCGGGTGGCGGTGATCAAGACCGCGGAGAAGGTGAAGGGCGCGGACAAGCTCCTGCACCTGACCGTGGACGCCGGCGACCCGGAGCCGCGGACCATCGTGGCCGGGATCGCGCTCGCGTACCCGGACCCGGCGGCGCTCGTCGGGAAGCGGATCGTGGTGGTCGCGAACCTCGCGCCGCGGCCGCTCCGGGGCATCACCTCGCACGGGATGCTGCTCGCCGCGGGCGAGGCGCCGAACCTCCAGGTCGTGACGGTGGGGGAGGGGATCGCGCCGGGGACGAGGGTGAAGTGACGCTCGCCGCGCGGCCGATCGACTCCCACGCCCACCTCGACGGCGAGGACTTCGGCGCCGATCTCGACGCCGTGATCGCGCGCGCCCGCGCGGTGCTCGCGCACGTCGTCCTCGTCGGCCTCTGGCGGAAGCCCGGCGACTTCGGGAACGCCCGCGCGCTCGCCGCGCGCGAGCCGGCGTTCTTCTCGGCGACGGTCGGGATCCATCCGCACGACTGCGCCCGCGTGCCGGAGGAGGACTGGGCCGCGTGCGAGCGGCTCGCCCGCGCGCCCGCGACGATCGCCGTCGGGGAGACCGGCCTCGACTACCACTACGACCTCTCCCCGCGCGACGTGCAGGTCGCGAGCTTCCGGCGGTCCATCCGGATGGCCGCCGCGGCGGGGAAGCCGCTCGTCGTCCACGTGCGCGAGGCCGACGCGGACTGCGCCCGCGTGCTGCGCGAGGAGGGCGTCCCGGCGCGCGGCGGCGTCATCCATTGCTTCACCGGCGACGCCGCGGCGGCCCGCGCCTACCTCGACCTCGGCCTGTTCGTCTCGGTGGCGGGCATCGTGACCTTCAGGACCGCCGAGGCCATCCGCGACGCGGTCCGGATCGTCCCGCGCGACCGGCTGCTCGTCGAGACCGACAGCCCGTACCTCGCGCCCATCCCGTTCCGCGGGAAGCGGAACGAGCCCGCGCACGTCGTCGAGACCGCGAAGAAGGTGGCGGAGCTGTGGGGGACGACGTTCGAGGAGGTCGCCGCGGTCACCGCCGAGAACTCGCGCCGGCTGTTCGGCCTGACAACTGACAACTGACAACTGTCAGTCACCCCTCCCAGCTGCCCCACTCGTCCGCCACGTCCGGCTCGCCGGGGCGGTTCCGCTCCTTCCACGTCGTGACCTCCCAGCCGCGGCGCTCGGCGATCTCGCGGAACGCGGGCTTGGGGTTCACGACCACCGGGTTGCCCACCGCCTCGAACAGCGGCGTGTCGGCGACGGAGTCGGAGTAGAGGAAGCTCAGCCCTGGGTCCAGGTCGTACTCCGCGAGCACCTGCTCCACGGCCGCCCGCTTCCCGTCCCGGAAGACGACCGGCGGCACGAGCTGCCCGGTCAGCTTCCCCCCCTCGATGCGCACGCGCGTGCCGACGGCGGCGTGGACGCGGAGGTGGCGGCCGATCTCGTCCACGATGTACTGCGAGGATCCGGAGGCGATGACGACGAAGTGGCCGGAGAGGAGGTGCCGCCGGAGCTGCCGCATGGCGCCGCTCGTGATCCGCTTGCGGAGGTGGCGCTCGAAGCAGAGGTGCGCGTGCGCCTTCACGACGTCCGCGTACAGCCCCTGCTGGCAGATCGATCCCGCCTCCACCATGTCCTGCTCGGTGAGCCGGTCGCGCGCGTACTCGTAGATGAGGCGCGGGATGCGGGACCGCTGGTCCGGCCGCATCACCTTCTCGCTGTAGAGGTACCAGGTGAAGATCGTGCCCGAGTTGCCGTCGAGCAGCGAGTCGTCCACGTCGAAGATGGCGGCGGTGCGGGAGAACGGGGTCATGCGGCGCGTTCGCCCGCTCGCCCTTCGACAGGCTCAGGGCGAGCGGACACGAGAGGCCGTTCGTGGTGAGCCTGTCGAACCACGAGCGTTGCGCCGCCCCCGGCGGGGAGCGGGCGGCGCTGCGCTGGAATGATAGCTCACTCCGGCTTCGGCTCGGGGGCCGCCGCCGCCGAAGGCTCGGCGGAGGTCGCCTCCGTGGCCGAGGTCGCCTCCGTGGCCGAGGCCGTCTCCGTGGCCGAGGTCGTCTCCTCAGCGGGCGGAGGAGCCTCGGGGAGGTGCGAGGTCTCCGCAGCAGCGGCGTCGTCCGCGGCCGAGGCCTCGCCCGGCTTCTCCTCGCCCTTGCCGGTGTCCTCGAGCTTCTGCGCGAGCGCCGCGAACGGGTTGTGCGTCAGCGCCTTGCGCTCCGAGGGACGGTGCGGGCCGGTGTCGCCGGGGAGGCGCGGGCCGGTGTAGCCCCGCTTCTTGTCCCCGCCCGGGCCGCCGAATCCGCGGTGCTCGCGCGGGCCGCGCTCCGGCGGCCGGTCCGGCCGCTCCCCGCGGTCGTTCCGCTCGGGCCGCGGCGGACGCTCCGGCCTGGGTTGGGCAGGGGCCGCGCCCTCGGCGGGGGCGCCCTCGGCCTTTCCCTCCACCTGCGCTTGCGTCTGGCTCGCCGGGCGTCCCTCCGGGCGCCGCGGCTTCTGGTCGCGATCCTTCGGCCGCTTCTTCTGGGCGCCGTTCCCCGGCTGTCCCTCGCGCGGCACGTAGATCACCGGCGTCAGGAGCTCGGGCGCCGGACCCTTCTTCTCGGCCTGCACCGTCGGCAGCGCGCCACGCCAGATCGGCTGCTCGTAGACGTTGTTCGAGTCCGTCCAGCGGCGGTTCCCGCCCTCGCGGCCCATGAGGTTGAGCCAGGAGTTCACGCGGCTGTCGAGCTCGTCGATGGCGTGCGTGATCATCGCCTCGAGCGTCATCGGCACCTTGGGCGACCCGAACTCGAGCTTGCCGTGGTGCGCGAGCACGATGTGCACGATGTGCTGCTCGAGCTCCCGCGAGACGCCCACGCGCCGGGCCTTGTCGTGCACCCACTGCGCGGTCATCACGAGGTGCCCGACGAGGCGGCCCTCGTCGGTGTACTCGACGCTCCGCTCGCCCGAGAGCTCGCGGATCTTGGCGAGGTCGTGGAAGAACGCGCCGGCGACGAGGAGGTCGCGATCGACCTGCGGGTAGTGATCCGCCACGCGGTGGGCGAGCTTGAGGCACGAGACGGTGTGCTCGAGGAGGCCGCCCGGGTAGGCGTGGTGCACGGTCTTGGCGGCCGGGAACCGGCGCAGCCGGTGGGCCACGTCCTCGTCGTCGGTGAAGGCCTTGATGAGGTCCTTCACGTGCGGATCGACGACCGTGTCCACGAGCGCGAGCAGCTCCTTCCAGAGCGCGTCGTCCTCGCCGTGCGCCGGGGCCTTCTCGGGCTTCTTCGGCTCGGGCGGCGGGACGAAGACGAACTCCGCGGCCTCGATCGCGGCCGGGTCGAGCTTCGACACCGTCTCGATCTTGAGCTGCGGCTTGCCCTGGAAGGCGCCGATGGCGCCCTCGACCTCGACGTAGTCCTTCTCCTCGAAGAGGGGCGTCAGCTCCTCGACGCGGTCGAACGACCGCGCCTCCAGCTCGCCCGTCTTGTCGACGAACGTGACCGAGAGGTAGGTCTTGCCGCTCTTCGCCGTCGGTGTGGCCTTGCGGGCGACGAGGAAGGCGCTCTTCAGCCGCTCGCCTTCCTTGACGTCCTTCACCCAGATCTTCTCCATGGGGGCGGTAAGCTAGCTCAGCGGAACGTGGGAGACAACACGGATTCCGGCCAGCCGCGGGCCTTCGCGACGCGGCGCGCCCCATCGGTGAACCGGTCAGAACAGCCGTCCCTGCGCCGGCGGACCCGCGGGCTCGAGGCAGGACGCGTCGTCGTTGCGGACCGCGTTCACCCGCTCCGAGACCCGCCGGCTCGAGAGCGCGCCGTCGGCGGGCGCGGGCAGCGCCGGGGGCGGTCCCGAGAGCCAGGCGTCGAGGAGCTCCGGCGGGATCATCAGCGGCATCCGATCGTGGAGCGCACGGACGGGCGCGCGCGCCTCCGTGGTCAGGATGACGAAGCGGGCGCCGGGTGCACTCCTGCTGGGAGGGCGAGAAGCTGCCCCCCCCGTTCCCCGACCACGCGCCGGTCCAGCGGAGCCGGACCTCCGCTCGAGGACCGGATCCAGCGAGAGGAGCGCCGCGAACCACAGGGTGCGACCCCCTTCGTGGAACCACGTCGCCCGCCGCGCGGACGGCGGCCCCTCCCACTCGAAGAAGCCGTCGGCCGGGATCGCGGCGCGCCGGGCGCGCAACGCCTCGCGAAAGGTGGGCAGGGTCGCGGCCGTCTCCGCGCGCGCGTTGACGAGGAGCCCACCGTCCGCGCCGCGCCAGCCGAAGGTGCCCGTCAGCAGCCGCCGCTGGCCCGCGGGCCCGAGGTCGGCCACGAGCACGGGGTGGCCGTCGCCGGGCGCCACGTTGAAGCGCGGCCGCCAGCTCGTCGAGAGCGCCTCCTCGACCTCGGCCGCCCACTCCCGGGCGAGCGAGGCGAGGTCCTGGACCGTGAGTGTGAAGCGGCCACACATGGCAGTGGTCAGTAGTCAGTTGTCAGTAGTCAGTCTTCTGTCCGTTCTCGAACCGATCAACCGACAACTGGATGATCAACCGACAACTGACCACTGACAACTGACCACCGACTTGACCCCGAACCGGTCCCCGGTGTGGAGTCGAGCGGGAGCCATGCGCGACCGGCCGACCACCACCCCCGCGCCCGTCCACGACCCCGAGGCGCCCCCGCACGTCTCCGCGGCCTCGCCCCGGGGGCAGGCCGCCGCCGGCCTCGTCGGCGCGCTCGCCAAGGCGGCGCGCGCGTTCACCCTCTACGATCCCGGCAACGCGCTCGTCCGCCAGTTCATCGGCGACTACCGCGCGCGGGCCGAGGCGGCGACGGCCGGCGGGCCGGTCGAGCTCGCGGTGAAGCCGTTCGAGCTGCTCTGCGGCCCGGAGGTCGTCTACCGCGAGGAGGACCGCGAACGATCGCTCGCCTTCAAGCTGTTCCGCGACGGGGTCCGCACGCTCACCTTCGCGCGCGCGGTGGACGGCGAGGAGCTCCTCCGGCTGCTCCAGCTCCTCGCGGTCCGGTTCGTCGGCGTCCGGCAGGCGGAGGACGACGTCGTCACGCTCCTCCGCAAGGAGGAGTTCCGCTCGATCTCCTTCACCGCGGTCGAGGGCTACACGTCGGAGGACCCGCTCGCCGCGGACGGGCTGCGCCACCGCGGCGGGGAGCCGCCGCCCGGGTTCGACACCCCGTTCCCGAAGCTGCCTCCGCCGGGGCCGATCGCGTACGCGCCGATCCCCGATTCCGTGCTCGGCGCGCTGCGGGGCGAGGAGGCGCCGGAGGCGCTCGGGGTGTCCGGGGTACGGCTCGCGGCCGAGCTCGTCGCCTGGGCCGCGCGCGGCGCGCTGCCGGCCTCCGAGGTGGCCCAGCTCTGCGGCGAGCTCCGCGACTTCCTCGTCGCGGACGGGCAGCTCGCGCTCCTGGCGTCGCTGGCCGAGCTGCCGCTGCGCCTCGCGGCGGGGCCGCTGCGAGACGAGCTCCTCCGCGGCCTCGCGGACGCGCGGCTCCTCGACGCCGTGATCGGGAGCCTCCCGCCCCAGGGCGGCGCGCTGCCCGCCGAGGC
>JAEYOU010000678.1 GCA_023411405.1 Pseudomonadota bacterium
CCCTCGGCGGCGTACCGCGTGGGGGCGGCCTCGCGCGCCGCCGGGTTGCGGCCTCGCTGCGGCCTGGCCAAGCTCCGGATCGGAGCCCCGGCGCCACGCCGGGAACCGCTCGCACGTCCGGGTGCACGATGAGCGAACCCCTCCCGCTCCGGCCGGAGAACCTGGACCGTCTCCCCGCGGACGTCGGGCGGCCGCGGTACGACCGCGGTGCGCTCACGAGCGCCATCGTCCACATGAGCGTGGGCGGGTTCCATCGCGCGCACCAGGCGGTCTACCTCGACGACCTGCTGCAGCGCGGCGAGGCGGCGGGCTGGGGGATCTGCGGCGTGGGGCTGCTCCCGCAGGACGCCCGCATGCGCGACGTGCTTCGCGCGCAAGGGTGCCTCTACACCGTCGTCGAGCGGAGCGCCGCGGGCGATCGCGCGCGGGTGATCGGCGCCCTCCGCGAGTACCTGCTCGCGCCCGACGATCCGCCGGCGGTCGTCCAGCGGATGGCCGCGCCGGAGTGCCGGATCGTCTCGCTCACCATCACCGAGGGCGGGTACTTCCTGAACCAGGGCACGGGCGCGCTCGACGCGGCGCACCCGGACCTCCGGCACGACCTCGGCTCGCCGCACGCGCCGCGGACGGCCTTCGGCCTCCTCGCCGACGCCCTCGCGCTCCGCGAGGAGCGGGGCCTCGATCCGTTCACGATCCAGTCGTGCGACAACCTCCAGGGCAACGGCGACGTCGCGCGCCGGATGTTCCTCGCCTTCCTCGAGCGGCGCGATCCCGACCTGCGCGAGTGGGTGGAGGAGGACGGGAGCTTCCCGAACGCGATGGTCGACCGGATCACGCCCCCCACCACGGACGAGCACCGCGCCCTGGTGCGCGCCCGGCTCGGGGTGGACGACGGCTGGCCCGTGGTGTGCGAGCCGTTCCGGCAGTGGGTGATCGAGGATCGGTTCCCGCTCGGGCGGCCCCCGTGGGAGCGGGCCGGCGCGCAGCTCGTCGCGGACGTCCACCCGTACGAGCACATGAAGGTCCGCCTCCTCAACGGCGGCCACCAGGCGATCTGCTGGCCCGGCCTGCTCCTCGGCCACCGCCACACCGACGCGGCCATGGCGGACCCGGACCTGCGCGCGCTCCTCGACCGGTTCCACGCCGAGGTGACGCCCCTCCTCCCGCCCGTCCCGGGCATCGACGTCGCCGGCTATGGCCGCACGCTCGCGGAGCGGTTCGCGAACCCGGTGCTCCGCGATCCGCTCGCGCGCATCGCGAGCGACGGCTCGGACCGGATGGCGACCTTCGTCCTGCCCTCGATCCACGACGCGCTCGCGCGGGGAGGCCCGCTCGCCGCCCTGACGTTCACCGTCGCCGCCTGGTTCCGCGTCCTCGCCACCGACGCCGACGCGAGCGGGGCCCCGCTGCCGAAGAGCGACCCCATGCTCGACGAGCTCGTCCGCCGCGCCCGCGCCGGGGACGAGGACCCTGCCCCGCTCCTCGAGGTGCGCGCGCTGTTCGGCGACGCGCTCCCGCGGGCGCCGGCGTTCGTGGAGCCGCTCCGGGCGGCGCTCTCCGCGCTCGGGCGCGAGGGGCCGCGCGCGGCGCTGCGGCGGGTGCTCGGGGAGCAGTGATCAGCGCGTGCGGGGGCGGGCCGCGCGACGGGGCCGTGCCCTGGCGGCGGCCGCCGGCGTCTCCACCGCTTCCCCTATGACCCGCCTCCGCAGCCGCGGCCGCGCGACGAGCACGTACGCGTCGCGCACCAGCCGCGCCACCATCTCCCAGTCCGGCCCCGTGTCCAGCACCACGCCCACCCACCCGCTCGGGCCCACGTACGGCGGCCGGAAGAACCGCGCCGGATCCGCCGCGACGAGCGCCTCCTGCGCGCCGAGCGGCTGGGGCAGCCACACCGAGAGGTGCGGGGCGCCGTGATGGTGATCGTCGAGCATCGCGAAGACCTTCCCCGCCCCCGCGAACCACGTCGGCTCGCCGTGGGAGAGCTGCTCGCGCGCCTCCGGCAGCGCGAGGCAGATGCGCCGGAGGCGCGAGACGATGGCGGCTGGCCCCGCCCGGGTGGGCCTCGGGCGGCTGGGCGGCGCGACGTGTGCGATGGTCACGACGTAGGTGTATGCACGGGGGCCGCGCCCGTCCAACTGGGCCGCGCACCCCGCCCCTACCCCACCGCCCCCGCCGCCGCCGCGAGCGCGACGATCGGCTCGGCCGCGATGCCGAGGAAGACCACGACCAGCGCGGCGATCGCGAGGGCCACACCGAGCGACGGCGCGCGCAGCCCGTCCGCCTCCTCGCCCTCCGGCGCCCGCATGTACATGTAGAGCACGACACGCAGGTAGTAGTACGCGCCCAGCGCACTCGTGAGCACGCCGACGATCGCCAGGGTCACGAAGTCCGCGCCGACGGCGGCGCGGAACAGGTAGAGCTTCGCGAAGAAGCCGGCCGTGGGCGGGACACCGGCGAGCGAGAGCATGAAGAGCGTCATCGCGAACGCGAGGGCCGGACGCCGCCGCCCCAGGCCCGCGAACCGCGCGAGGTCCCACGCCTGCTCCGGCTCCCGGTCCGACCCCGCCGCCCAGCGGCGCTCGAGCACGCCCACCACCGCGAACGCGCCGATGACCGTGGCGCAGTACACCGCCAGGTAGAAGAGCAGGCTCGCCACGGCGTCGGCGCGCGCCCCGGCGACCCCCGCCGAGACCACGCCGATGAGCAGGTACCCGGCGTGCGCGATGGACGAGTAGGCCAACATCCGCTTCACGCTCCGCTGCGGGAGCGCCAGCAGGTTGCCGAGGAACATCGTCAGGATCGCCAGGCCCGAGACGAAGCCGCCCAGGACGACGACCTTGGCCCCGACGCCCGTCTCGGCGGCCAGGAAGATGCGGACGAGGAGCGCGAAGGCGGCGGTCTTCACGCCCGCGGCCATGAACGCCGTCACCGGCGTCGGCGCGCCCTCGTACACGTCCGGCGTCCAGGCGTGGAACGGGACGGCCGCGACCTTGAAGCCGACGCCCGCGAGCACGAGCCCCATGCCGACGAGGTACAGGGGGTTCGCGTCGCCGTCGAGGAGGCGGTGTCCGGCGGGCAGCTTCGAGAACAGGGTGGACCCGGTCGCGCCGTAGAGCAGCGCCGCGCCGTAGATGAACAGGCCCGACGAGACGGCGCCGAGCACGAGGTACTTGAACGCCGCCTCGGACGGGCGCAGCCCGCGGCGCAGGTACGCCGCCAGGGCGTACGTCGAGATGCTCATGAGCTCGAGCGCGACGAAGGCGGTGAGGAAGTCCCGCGCCATCCCGAGGAGGACCATGCCCGCGGCGGCGAAGGTGGCGAGGGCGTAGAACTCGCCGCGCTGCGCCGCGCGCGCCTCCAGCCAGCCCGCGCCCACGAGCGCCGAGAGCGCGAGCCCGGCGCAGACGATGAGGGTGATGAAGACCGAGAAGCCGTCCACCGCGGCCTGGCCTTCGAACACCGCGCCCGGCCGCGGCATCGCCACCGCCGCGACGGCCGCCGCGACCGCAGTCACCACCGTCAGCACCGACTGGTAGCCCCGCCGGCCGGAGACGAGGAACACCTCGGTGAGCAGGAGGACGATGGCCCCGAAGGTCAGGATCGCCACCGGGAGCAGGGCGCCGAAGTTGGTGAGGGTGAAGCCGGTCATGATCTCAGGGCCTTTCGGCGGCGGCCGCGGTCCGGGCCGCGGGGTTGGCGAGCGGCGGCGTGCCGACCTGCGGCCCGCGGCCGAGGCGGGTCTCCGCGGTCTGGAACCGCCGCACGAGGCGGTCCACCGACGGCTTCATCGGGTCGAGGAACGGCTGCGGCATGAGCCCCATCACCAGGATGAGCGCGATCATCGGCGCCAGCACGAACCCCTCGCGCGCGGTGAGATCGGGGAGCGTCCGGTTCTCGTCCTTCCGGATCGGCCCGAGGAAGACGCGCTCGACGAGGCGCAGCATGTAGACGGCGCCGAGGATCACGCCCACCGCGGCGAGCGCCGCCACGACCGTCGAGCTCCCGAGGTACGAGCGCCAGGTGCCGGCCAGGATCAGGAACTCGCCCACGAACCCGTTGGTGCCCGGGAGGCCGATGGACGAGAGCGTCACCACGAGGAACGTGGCCGCGATGAGCGGCGTGCGCTTCGCCAGCCCGCCGTACTCGGCGATGGCGCGGGTGTGGCGCCGCTCGTACAGCATGCCGACGAGGAGGAACAGGGCGCCGGTGGAGACGCCGTGGTTCAGCATCTGGTACACGGAGCCGGTCAGCCCCGCCTCCGACATCGCCGCCAGCCCCAGCATGACGAAGCCGAGGTGCGAGACCGAGGAGTAGGCGACGAGCCGCTTCATGTCGGTCTGCACGAAGGACATCATCGCGCCGTAGAGGATGCCGATCACCGCGAGGACGGCGATGAGCGCGCGGTACTGGAGCGCCGCCTCCGGGAAGAGCGGCAGCGCGTACCGGAAGAACCCGAAGGTGCCCATCTTGAGGAGCACGCCGGCGAGGATGACCGAGCCCGCGGTGGGCGCCTCCGTGTGCGCGTCGGGCAGCCAGGTGTGGAGCGGGAACATCGGCACCTTGACCGCGAAGGCGAGGGCGAAGGCGAGGAAGAGCCAGGGCGCCGCCGCGAGGGGCGTGGTGGCCAGCGCCTCGCGCACCAGCACGTAGTCGAACGTGCCGGTCTTCGCGTGCAGGTAGAGGATGGCGAGCAGCATGAGCACGCTCGCCGCGAAGGTGTAGACGAAGAACTTGATGGTGGCGTAGAGCCGGTTCTGCGAGCCCCAGATGCCGATGAGCAGGTACATCGGCACGAGCATCGCCTCCCAGAACACGTAGAAGAGGACGAGATCGAGCGCCGCGAAGGTGCCGATCATCGCCGTCTCGAGCACCAGGATGGCGATGAAGAACTCCTTCACCCGCTCGCCGACCGCCCTCCACGCCGAGAGGATCACCACCGGCGTGAGCACGGTGGTGAGCATCACCAGGAGGAGCGCCACGCCGTCGAGCCCGACGTGGTAGCCGATGCCGAGCGACGGCATCCACCGCGCGTTGGTCTCGAACTGGAACTCGGGGGCGCTCGCCGCGCCGTCGAAGCCGAACCAGAGCCCGAGCGAGACGGCGAAGGTGACGATCGAGACCGCGAAGGCGAGCCCGCGGTGCTGGCCGACCTCGTCGCGCGGGAGCAGCGCGAGGACGAGCGCGCCGGCGAGCGGCAGGAAGATGACGGCGGTCAGCAGGTTCACGGGCGCCCTCCCATCCCGAGGGCGAGGCCCAGGATGATCGCGACGGCCACGGCCATGAGGGCCGCGTACCGCTGCACGTCGCCGTTCTGGAAGAGGCGCACGATGGAGGCGACCCACCGCGACCCCCGGCCGACGCCGTTCACGAAGCCGTCGATGAGGCCGACGTCCACGACCCGCCAGAACACGTACGAGATCCACTCGAACGGACGGACCACGACGAGGTCGTACAGCTCGTCCACCCGGAACTTGTCGGCGACGAGGCGGTAGCCCGCGGGGAACGCCCGCGCGAGCCGCGCCGGCGCCTCGCGCAGCCTGCCCGCGTAGAAGAGCCACGCGAGGGACGTCCCCAGGAGCGCGAGGCCCCACGCGACGGCGTACGGCCACCACGGGTGCGACTCCCCGTGGCCGCCCTCGCCGAGCGCCCGGGCGGCCGCGGCGAGGTAGCGGTCGCCGGTGGCGAAGACCCCGCGGGTCAGCTCCTCGAGCCGGTGGCCGACGTCGTTCGGGCCGCGTCCGCCGAAGGGCAGGTTGATGAAGACGCCCACGACCGCGCCCGCCGCGAGGATCCAGAGCGGCACGGTCATGACCGGCGACGACTCGTGCGCGTGCGCGGCGGCTTGCGTGCGCGGCGCGCCGAGGAACGTGAGCACGAAGAGGCGGGTCATGTAGAAGGCCGTGCACAGCGCGGCGATGGAGCCGATCGCGTACGCGATCTGCCCCACGGCCGGCCAGGCGCCGTTGTGCGAGAACAGCGCGCCGCCGAGGATCGCGTCCTTCGAGAGGAAGCCGGAGAGCGGGACGAGGCCGGTGATCGCGGCGGTGGCGATGGCGAAGGTCCAGGCGGTGTGCGGCATCCGCCGCCAGAGGCCGCCCATCTTCCGGATGTCGGTCTCGTCGCCCATCCCGTGCATCACCGAGCCCGCGCCGAGGAAGAGGCACGCCTTGAAGAACGCGTGGGTGACGAGGTGGAAGAGCCCCGCCCACCAGACGCCTGCGCCCACGCCGATGAACATGAAGCCGAGCTGGCTCACGGTGGAGTAGGCGAGCACCTTCTTGATGTCGTTCTGGGCGAAGGCGATGAGCGCCGCGAAGAGCGCCGTCAGCGCACCCACGAACGTCACGACCGCCATCGCGGCCGGCGCGAGGCTGTACAGGAACGAGAGCCGGGCCACGAGGTACACGCCGGCGGTGACCATGGTCGCGGCGTGGATGAGGGCCGAGACCGGGGTCGGGCCGGCCATGGCGTCCGGGAGCCAGACGTACAGCGGGAGCTGCGCGCTCTTGCCGGCGGCGCCGACGAAGAGGCAGAGGAGCGCGAAGGTGAGCGCGGCCTGGTAGGTCCAGCCCGCGAAGACGCCCTGCGCGATCACCGCGCCGGCGTTCCGCCCGATGTCCTGGGCGGCCAGCTCGAGGCCGCCGTACGTCGACGTGCCGAACAGGGCGAGCAGCGAGAAGACCCCGAGCAGGAACCCGAAGTCGCCGATCCGGTTCACCACGAAGGCCTTGCGCCCGGCGTAGGCCTTCAGCGGATCGGTGTACCAGAAGCCGATGAGCAGATAGCTGCAGAGCCCCACGCCCTCCCACCCGACGAAGGTGAGGACGAGCGAGTCGCCCAGCACCAGCGTGAGCATCGCGGCGGCGAAGAGGTTCAGGTAGGAGAAGTAGCGGGCGTACCCGGCGTCGTCCTCATGGGACATGTACGACGCGGAGTAGACGTGGATGAGCGTCCCGACGCCGGTGACGACGACGATCATCACCGCCGAGAGCGGGTCGACGCGCAGCCCCCAGGAGACCGAGAGCCCCCTGGCGCCGTCCACCGCGAGCGCCTGGAACCACGTCCCGGCCTGGCTCTCCACCGCGCGCCGGAAGATCGCGTGCCGGAGGAGCGGGACCATCGAGACGAGGAACGACCCGATCATCGCGCCGATGGCGATGAGGGTGACGTTGGCCTTGCCGAGGCGCTTCCCGGCGAGACCGTTCACGATCGCGCCGAGGAGGGGGAGAGCGATGATCGCCCAGAGCATCGGAAATTGGGTCATGACGTGGCGCGAAGGATTACCGTCTGGGCGCAGGCCAGGCAAGCGTTCTTCGCGTCGAAAAACCCACGGCAGCTTGCGGGGATGCGGCCGGTCCCGCCGGCCTTCTCCCCGGGCGGCCGAGCGGGGCATGACCCCCGGAAGGGCCAGCCCTCCCGGCGACCGTCAGCGACGGTCGGGGGGCGGCCTGGGCGCCGGCGGCGGCGGCTCCTGCGCCGGCGTCGGAGGCTGCCACTTCGGCGGCCTGTGGGTGTACCAGCGCCGGAAGATGAAGTGCATGAAGATGTCGGGCATGAGGGACCTCTCGGGCCGTGCTCTCTCCGGGCTCGGTTCAAGAACCGGACCGGACCCGATACTCCGGACACGCCCGGAAGCGCGGGCCTGGCGCGCCGCGGAGTGGCCCGGGAGGAGCGTGCCGGCGAGGACCCGGGTCGCGCAGGACGTCGCGCCTCGTCACTCACAGTGAGCACGAGCCGTGACCATGTGACAGCTGGTGAACGAGATGATCCGACCGGAGCCCGCCGCCGCACCGCGTCCCGTCCTCGCGGGACGCGCCGCCGCCGGGGTCTTCCTGGGGACGCTGCTCCTCGGGCTCGCGCTGGGGCTCGGGGTCCGTCCCCTCGAGCTCGAGGAGCCGCGGCGGGCGCTGGTCGCGCTCGAGATGGGCCTCCGCGGCGACCTGATCGTCCCCACCACCAACGGCGCGCTCTACCTCAACAAGCCGCCGCTCTTCAGCTGGCTCCTGCTCGGCGTGATGCGGCTCACCGGCGGCGCCGCCGAGGCGTGGCTCCGGCTCCCGACCGTCCTGAGCTTCCTCCTCGCAGGGGCCGCGCTCGCCGCCGCCGCCCGCCCCCTGGGGCGCACCACCGCGCTCCTCGCCCCCGTCCTGTTCTTCACGTTCGGTGACCTGCTCTTCTACGGCACGCTCCACGCCGACATCGACCTCTTCTTCACGCTCCTCGTCACGCTCCAGGCGCTCGCGATCTTCGGCCTCGAGCAGCGCGGGCGCCCGCTCGCGCTGTTCACGGCCTCCTACCTCCTCGCCGCCGTCGCGTTCCTCACGAAGAGCTGGCCGGCGCTCGCGTTCCAGGCGCTCACGCTGCTCGCCTGGCTCGTCGCCGCGCGCCGCGCCCGCTGGATCCTCTCCTGGCAGCACCTCGCCGGGCTCGCCGCCTTCCTGGCGCTCGCCGGCGGGTACTTCCTCCTCTACGCGCAGCGCGCGGACGCCGGGCGCTACCTGCTCCGCCTCCTCCTCGACTCGAGCGAGCGGACCGTGGTCGCGAGCCGGCACGACGCGGGCGCGCTGGCCGTGCAGCTCGTCGCGTTCCCGCTCACGCTCGCCAAGGCGTGCCTGCCCTGGTCGCTCTTCGCCGGCCTGCTCGTCCTGCCCGCGTTCCGCGCCCGCGTGCGCGCCGAGCCCCTCCTGAAGTTCGCGGCGGTCTTCGTCGCCGTGAACGCCCTCCCGTACTGGCTCTCGCCGGGCACGCGCCCGCGGTATCTGTTCCCGCTCCTGCCGTTCGTCGCGCTGCTCCTCGCGGCCGCGCTGCCGCACCTCGCGCCGCGCGGCGCGTACGCC